>CAJWMX010000065.1 GCA_913043805.1 uncultured Acidobacteriota bacterium
CGAGCGTCACCGATGTGCTGCCCAGACTGAGAGAGCGCCTGCCCGACCTCATGCTGCTGGACCTCATGCTGCCCGGCCTGAGCGGGGAGGAGCTCTGCCGGTTGATCCGGGCCGATCAACGATTGGCGCCGGTTCCCATCCTCATGTTGACGGCTCGCGCCGAAGAGGAGGATCGGGTCGCCGGCCTTGATCTCGGGGCCGACGATTACGTCACCAAGCCATTCAGTCCACGGGAACTGGTGGCCCGAGTCCGTGCTGTCCTGCGCCGGACCAAGCCGCTGGATGTGTCCAAGGAGATTCGGTTCGACTCGGTGGTGATCGACCTCGACCGGCATGAGGTGACGGCCGATGGGCAGGAGGTTCGGCTCACCGCGAAAGAGTTCATGCTCCTGCAATACCTCATCGAACATCATGGTCGCGTGCTGTCTCGTGATCGCCTGCTGATGGACGTGTGGGGCTATCAATACACCGGAGGTAGTCGGACGGTGGATGTCCACGTCCGAAGGCTTCGCGAGAAGCTGCCCACGCTGGTAAAACGGATCGTGACCGTCAAGCAATTCGGCTACAAGTTCGTAGGGGACGTGTGAGCCGCCCGTGACCCTGCGCACTCGCCTGTTTCTTACCTCTGCCGTCATTGCCGTCATCAGTCTGGGGGTGTCCGCCGTGGTCGCCTCCTGGACCCTGCGCAGCCAGCTCCTCGACCGGATCGAGGCGGAGCTGGCCCTCGAGACCCGGTTGGTCGCCGAGTTCCTCACGCGGGACCGATCTTCTCTCGGCACCCTGGCTCTGGACCGCGCGGCGGACGCGCTGGGCGAACGGGTGAGCGCTCGAGTCACGCTGATCGATCGGGACGGGGTCGTTGTCGGTGACTCGGTCGAAGACGGCCAGGCGCTGGTTGCGATGGAGAACCATGGCGCGCGCCCGGAAGTCGAGCAGGCGCGCGAGTCCGGGTCCGGCATGGTCATGCGGTACAGCACGACGGTGGACGAGCCGCTGCTCTACAGCGCCGTGTCGGTGTCCCACCCCTCCATTGCGTTCGTGCGACTGGCCCTTCCGTTGACGGCCGTTGACGAACAGTTGGATGTGGTGACGCAGGCGACGGTCCTCGGTCTGCTGGCGGCGCTGGCGGGCGCGTTGATCGTGGCCTGGATGGGTTCGGCGAGTATCGGGCGGCGGGTGCAGGCCATCGCGGCCACGGCCCACCGCTACGCCGCGGGTGAGGCACCCATGGCCAGCCCCGATCGCAGCTCGGACGAACTGGGCGTGCTGGCTCGTGCGCTCGACCAGACGGCCCGAGAGTTGGGACGCCGAGTCGATGAGCTGTCCGATCAGCAGACGCGGACCCGCGCGATATTGCGCGGCATGGTCGAAGGGGTGCTCGTCATCGACGAGACGGGCCGCGTCCAGACCGCGAACGAGTCGGTGCAGCACATGCTCGGTATCGACGGCCCGCCGGTGGGACGGCGGTATGTGGAGCTGATCCGGCATCCCGAGGTGATCAAGGTGCTCGCTTCGGCGCTGGAGGGTGAGGCCACGCCGCAGGAGGAGGTCGCCTTGAACACCGATCCGCCGCGGGCGTTGCTGGCCGGGGCCCGCCCGTTCACGACCGATACCGAGCGGGGGGTCGTGCTCGTCCTGCACGACGTGACCGACTTTCGTCGGGCCGACAAGGTCCGACAGGACTTCGTGGCCAACGTTTCCCACGAACTCAGAACGCCGCTGACGGCCATCAAGGGTGGTGTCGAGGCGTTGCTCGACGAAGCCACCGACGACGAGTCGCGCCGCTTCCTGGACATCATCGCGCGAAACAGCGCGCGCATGGAGCGGCTGGTCAGTGATCTGCTTCGGCTGGCGCGCCTGGAGGCGGGCCAGGATCCGCTCAACGTCGAGTCGTGCTCGGTGCCCTCGCTGTTTGGTGCCCTTCGCGGAGAGCTGGTCGCGCTCGCCGACCAGAAGACGCAGCGGATCGAGGCCACCGTTGGTGAGGGCGCCGACGTCGTGCATGCCGATCCGGTGAAGCTCCACGACGCAGTACGGAACCTCATCGAGAACTCCGTCCACTACGCTCCGGAGGAGACCGCGATCCGCGTGGCGTCAGAGGAACGGGAGGGGCTGCTGGCCATTACGGTGTCTGATCGCGGTCCCGGGATTCCCGACGCGGATCTGTCGCGCGTGTTCGAGCGGTTCTACCGGGTGGACCGGGCACGGACCCGAGACCCGGGTGGGACTGGTCTTGGCCTCGCCATCGTCAAGCACCTCGTTGGATTGCATGGAGGCACGGTGTCGGCCGCCAACCGCCCCGGCGGCGGGAGTGTGTTCACCATCGAGATCCCCCGCGGCGACGTCGACGGCGAGTTGCCTCACCGGGAGGCCTGAGACAATGGCGCGCAGCTGGCGGAGTCTATACTCACCCCATGTCCAAGCACGACGCCCATCTGGCGCTGGTCGCCAAGCTACGTGAACAGGGTCGCCAGATCGAAAGGCTGACGCGCGGTCTCGACGACGAACAGCTCTCGGAGCGGACCGTACCCGACAAGTGGTCACTCAAGGAGCTGGTGTGCCACCTGTGGCGATGCCAGCGATTGTTCGACGACCGCATCGAGGCGATGCTGACCCGGGATAATCCGGTCTGCATCCCATATTCGCCTGACGGCGACGCGGACTTCGAGAAGCTCGTCGCCCATCCGGCGACCGAGACCAGAGAGGCGTTCCTGGCCGACCGAACGGCGTTCGCCGACCGCCTGGAGACGCTCGAGCCGGCCGCCTGGCACCGACCGGGACAGCACCCGGAGTATGAGCGCTACGACGTGCACTTCCAGGTGGAGTACATGCAGCACCACGAGGCGCATCACCTCTACCAGCTGTTCGTGCGTCGGGCTCCGCTCGGGAAGCTGCCGCACTAGGGCGCGCTCCGATATCGAGGCGCGCTCCGACATCGGAGGCGGGCCGGGCTTCGGGCTTCAGGCTCCAGGCGCTGGTAAATACCAGCCCGGACCGCGGGAAATTCCCCGCGGCTCTGCCCCACCGTCCACCAGAACCTCTGATAACGGGCCGTTATCGGTCCGGTACGCGGCTTGCTCGATACAGGGCAGGCTTGCTTGTGCGTCCATGCACAAGGGAGCGGCCGGCCAGACGATGGCCGGACTCGCGACTGGAGGGCGGTGGTGGCTGAGGATCGGTCAGGCGGCAGGCTTTCGCTCGAGGCGATGGCGCTGGGAGGCTGGTCGGGGTCGTCGGGGTCGCCTATGGCGCGCGTAGCTGGTTTCCTGAAGTGGCGTCGAGCCACGGGGAGGGCATCGATGACATGCTCAACTACCTCCTCGTCCTGACCGCCGTCATGCTGGTGGTCGACAAGGCGCCGTTGCCACGCCTGCTGTTCGTCGTCGTGATGCTGGTGGCGATGCTGGTCAAGGCGGCGGTCATCGCCGGGAACTACATGCACCTGCGTTTCGAGCATCGGGGCATCGTCTGGATGGTGGTCATCGGCCTGCTGGTCAATGGCGCGATCCTGTTCGGGCTGATCGCCCCGGACGCGCTCGCCATCGCCGCGACGGGAGGCTTCGAGTGAGGCGAGTCGGCTTCGGCCTGATCGCCCTTGCGCTTGTGCTGCTGACCCTGGCCGAGGGCCTCGGGTAGTGCGCCATGTGCCGAACGGCGTTTCAGTCGCCAGAAGGCCAGGCGCTCGTCGAGGCGTTCCGGTCAGGCATCCTGTTCCTGTTGGCGGTGCCCTACGTCATCTTTGAGCTGTTGGCCTTGCTGGCGTACCGCGCGCGACGTCGGCTGGGCATTCAGGATGTGGCGCCGGAGCCGAGCGGGCCGGCGGGCCCGGTGAGGTAATCGCGGAAGGCGCGAAAGGCGGCGCCGCGATGGCTCACCGCGGCTTTCCTGTCTCCGTCGACCTCGGCCAGCGTGCATCCGTAGGGCGGGTAGTAGAAGATCGGGTCGTAGCCGAAGCCCCGGTCTCCACGCGCGGGATGCGCCAGACGGCCCTCGACCACCCCACGCGTTTCCCAGATCAGCTGATCACCCCGGGCCAGGACGAGTGAGCAGACGAACCGGGCCGTGCTGCCGTCGACGCCGCGTTCGGCCAGCATGCGTCGGATGGTCGCGAATTTCTCCGGATAGGACTCACCGTTGAATCGGGCCGACCGCACGCCCGGCTCGCCGTCCAGCGCATCGATCTCCAGTCCCGAGTCCTCGGCGACGGTGAGCTCGCCGGTGGCCGCGGCATAGGCCAGCGCCTTGATGCGCGCGTTTTCCACGAAGGTCGAGCCGGTTTCTTCGGGCTCGGCGATGGGCGTATGGTCGGCGAGCGTCACCAGCGTCAACTCCAGCCCGCCCAGGATGTCTCGGATCTCGCGCAGCTTGCCGACGTTGGTGGTGGCCACCAGCAGTCGGCCGGGTGAAGCCACGTTCATGCCAGCAGGTCGCCGATGAGCTCGCGTTGCAGGCCCACGAGGTGGTCGATGCCGGAGGCGGCCAAGCCGAGCAGCGCGTCGTGTTGCTCGCGGCTGAACGGCGCTTCCTCGGCGGTGCCCTGGACCTCGATGTAGCGACCGTCGCCGGTCATGACGACGTTCATGTCGACCTCAGCGCCCGCATCTTCGGTGTAGGCGAGGTCGAGCAGCGGCTCGCCACCGACGATGCCCACGCTGATCGCCGCAACGTGATCAGCCAGCGGCACCCGGTCGATGACGCCCTTGTCCTTCATCTGACCAAGGGCGAAGGCGAGCGCGACGAAGCTGCCCGTGATCGACGCCGTTCGCGTCCCACCATCGGCCTGGATCACGTCACAGTCGATCCAGATGGTCCTTTCCCCGAGCGCCTCCAGCCGGGTAACGGCGCGGAGGGAGCGGCCGATGAGGCGCTGGATCTCCTGTGTACGGCCACCCTGTTTCCCACGGCTGGCTTCCCGCGCCGACCGGGTCGAGGTGGCTCTGGGCAACATCCCGTATTCGGCCGTGACCCAGCCCTTGCCGCTGCCGCGCAGGAACGGTGGCACCTTGTCCTCGACGCTGGCGGTGCAGATCACGCGTGTGCGCCCAGCCTCGATCAGGACCGAGCCTTCGGCGTGCTCGAGGTAGTGGGGCGTGAGCGTGGTGGGACGGAGTTGATCGGCCGGACGGTCGGTGCGAGTCGCGGTCATGATGTCGTTGTCGGCGTCGTCGCGAGGGGGACGGTGTCTCCCTCGAGGGCGGGCTCGGCGTCAGGGTCGGCGACCAGGCGCATGTTACCCGCCAGCGGGTTCTGGAGGTCGACGTGTCCCACCAGCGTGTCGACCTCGGTTCCATTGACCAGAATCTGGACGGCGGAGATGGTGGGCAGGTTGGTGGTGACGGCGTTGACGACCGCATAGACCGTGAACAGCTCTTCCAGCGAGCCGCCGCTATGGGCCAGCGTCACCTCTTCGCTCAGGTCGACGAACGCTTCTCCACGGTCGGTCAGATACAGCCCGTTCAGGCGGGTGCCGCGCGGGATCGGAGAGAGCAACGGCGGCGGTGGTTCGGCCAGCTGCGCTTCGACCACGCGCCGGGCCTGCTCTGCGAGGCTGGGCTCCCGCTTCAGGCGGCGCTCGAAGCCGACCAGCTGCATGCCGTCGTCGGAGATGTAGAACAGCGTCGCCTCGACGAACTCGCCATCGGCGGTCATGCCCGTGGGCGCGGCGCCCTCCTCACCGGTCGGCTCCGCGTACCACTGCGGTAGTCCCACGAAGAGCACCCAGGCCCCGACCACCGCGGCCACGCCGAGCGTGAGGTAGATGCCGAGTTCGCGCTTCACTGGATCCGCCCCGTGGGCGCCGCGGCTCCGGGGGCGCCAGGTGTGAGCGGCGTCGGGGTCACGAACCCTCGCGCCGCCTCATCGCGATACCGGATGATGCTGCGGAGCAGTCCGTTGACGATCGCGGTCTGAAAGGTCGGTGAGGTGAGCTGGGCTTCCTGATCGGGATTGGAAATGAACCCGAGCTCGACGAGCACCGCGGGCATGTTGGCGCCGACGAGTACCCGGAACGGCGCCTGCTGCAGCCCCCTGGGGCTCATCGGCAAGCGCAGGCTCAGCTCGTCCGCCACGGTGGTGGCCCATCGCGCCGACTCTCCGACGTAGCGGAGCTGGGCCATCTCCCACGGCACGATGTCGAGCACGCGGGAGCCGCCACCCACCACCGGGATCGGTTCGGCGGCCAGCGCGGACAGGTCGCGCGCCGCCTCGTCGTATTCGGCCAGGCTGAGGTAGAAGACCTCCGCGCCGGTCGCGGTCTCGCGTACCGATGCGTTGACGTGCAGGCTGATGAACAGGTCCGCGCGGTTGTTGTTCGCGATCGCCGCGCGTTCATCGAGCGCCACGGTCGTGTCCGACGTGCGGGTCAGCACGACGCGTAGCCCGAGCTGGCTCTCGATGGCGTTGCGCAGCCGACGGGCCACCTCCAGCGTGACGTCCTTCTCGAGCGCGCCACCAGGGCCCCTGGTGCCGGTGTCGGCACCACCATGTCCCGGGTCGATGGCGATGGCTCGGATGGTCCGAGGCGCCGCAAGCTCGCTCAGCGCTGGGAGATCCGGATCGCCCGCCGTCGCGGCGGGTGCTGGAGCACCGGCCGGTGGGGCCGGGACGCCCGCGAGTGGAGGTTGGGGCGCCGGCGGCGTCACCGGCGGTGGTGGCGTGGGGCGGAGCTCGGTGGTTCGCGTCGGCGCGGGCGGTGGCGGAGCGGGCGCCGTAGGCTCGAGGTCGATGACCAGCTCGATGGCGTTCCCCAGCGCCGGTTCCACCACCGAGGCGTAGGAGCCGAACTCGGCGCCGAGCTCGACGGTCACGACCGGACGATTCTGGTCGGCCGCCAATCCGACGACGAGCGGGTCTGGCGACACGTTGGTCGGGGCCAGATCCAGCGCGTCGGCGTCGAACGTGATCACGAGTCTGTCGTCTTGCCGTTCTACGGTCGGTTCGATGGCGGGCGTCACCATGAAGCCGAGACGACCCTGGCGGCCGGTTCTCCGATATCGGGCCACGACCTGGGGTACCCGGATGTCGCCCATCACCACGAGCCCCGAACGGCGTCGGAGCTCGAGCGGCTCGTCCGATACGAGCGGCAGCGCGCGGCCGATGAAGTCGACCGGGACATACCACGTCCCGTTCTGCTCGATCGGAGATGAGGGGAGCGAAACCAACTGTCCGTCGACCGAGACCAGCCCTTCGTTGGCGGTCAGCACGATCACCTGGTCGCCGCGAGACAGGGTCAGCGAGCTGTTTCCGAGTTCGCCACCGATGGTCAGGCCGAAGGGACCGGTCAGCCGTTCGAGCGCCACCATACGCCGGCCGTCGAGGGTGACGGTCTGGAGTTGACTGCGGCCTTCCGCCGTCACGAGCGTCAGCGCCTGATCCGGGGTCTGGCCCAGGCTCGGCACGGCCAGCAGAAGCAGACCGTAGACGGCGAGCCGGAGCCGACGGTTGAACATGTGCTTGGTGTGCTGGGCTGGAATCCTGACGTGCACCGTCGGTCCGATCATAGCGTACGGGTCGACCTTGCCGGCGTGGGTCCCGGGCGGCCCTGGCTGTGGTAGAACGACCATCGTGTCTCGGATCGAACAACTATCGGAGCCGGAGCTGGGCCGACTGCTTGAGCCGGTCTGGTCATATCTGGCCGTCTCCCACCGACCACGTCCGAGCGACGCGATCTTCGTGTTCGGCAGCCGCGATCTGGAGGTGCCCCGCCGCGCGGCGGGGCTCTTCCTGGAGGGACACGGCGAGCGCATCGTGGTCTCGGGCCGGTTCGGCCCGAGAACCGAGAGTGTGTTCACGAAGCCGGAAGCGCTCGTGTTCCGTGACACGTTGCTGGCCGAGGGTGTCCCGGACAGCCGGATCGTGACGGAGGTGGAGGCAAGCAACACGCTCGAGAACGTGCGGTTCGGGATGCAGGCTCTTCGCGCCACCGGTCGGCCGGCCGGGACGGCGCTGCTGGTGGCCAAGGCGTTCGTCATGCGCCGTTGTCTCGCGACGTTTCGGCGACAGTATCCGGGCGTTGGCGTCTGGGCCTGCCCGCCCCAGGGGGTGCTCGCCACCCACCGCGACCGGCCCCGACAGGCTTTCGCGGACCGCCTCGTGGCGGAAGTCGCGCGCCTCGATCGCTACGGGATGCAGGGCGACATCGTCCCTCAGCCGATACCGTCCTCGGTGCGTAGGGCCGTGCAGCGCATCGAGTCGATGTCGTCGACCTGACGCCGGCGGACCATCATACGAGGGCCGCTCGTAGCGCGCTGTCCAGATCCGGGTGTTCGAAGCGGAAGTCGGTTGCAGCCAACCTGGTCGGTACCACGCGGGTACTGCCCAGCAGGAGTGCGTCACCCATTTCGCCGAACAGCAGGCGCACGCCGAAGCCGGGCACTGGGAAGATCGTCGGGCGGCCGAGGACGCGGCCCAGCGCCTTGGTGAAGTCGGCGTTGGTCGCGGGCGTCGGTGCCACCGCGTTGATCGCTCCCTGCATGGTGGGCTGCTCGATGGCGTATTCGATGATGCGGGTGAGGTCTTCGAGTCCGATCCAGCTCATGTACTGGCTGCCGTCGCCCAGCTTTCCCCCCACGCCCAGCTTGAACGGCAGGAGCATCTGCTTCAGCGCGCCGCCGTGTTTCGAGAGCACGATGCCGATGCGTAGATGCACCACCCGAAGTCCCGCCTCTCGGGCCGGATCAGCGGCGGCCTCCCACTCGAGTGAGATCTTGGACAGAAAGCCCTGGCCCGGCTCGCTGTCCTCGTCGAGGACTGCATTGCCTCGGTCGCCGTAGTAGCCTATCGCCGAGGCACAGATGAGCACCGGTGGGGGAGCGTCGGCCGCGACCATCGACCGGGCGATCAGGGACGTCCCGCGCACCCGGCTATCGCGGATCGCCTGCTTGACCGAGTCCGACCACCGCCGGTCCGCGATGCCGGCTCCGGCCAGATGTACGACCGCATCCGCGCCCGACAGCGCGGCGGGGTCCAGTGCGCCGGCGGCCGGGTCCCATTGGACCCCGCCGGGTGTTGGCCGTCGGCCCAGTCCCACCACGCTGTGGGTCCCGCTCCATCGGCGGGCAAGCGCGGTGCCTACCAGCCCGCTCGCGCCACTCACCACAATCTTCATCGGATCTGCTCCTCTCGTCGGTTGCCGCAGTCGGCCAGCACGGTCTCCAGGGTGGCCGCGTGTGTCCCGGCGCTGAACGCGACAGCGCGTCGCCATGCGCCCTCTCGAAGCTCCTGGTGATGATCCCGGGGGGAGAGCGCGCGCACGATCGCATCGGCGAGCCCCTCCACCGTCGGCGGGTCGCCTGGGGCGAGCTCGCCGCTCACGCCCGCCTCCAACCAGTCCGAAATGCCCCCAACGTCGAACGCCGCGGTCGGGAAGGCGTGCATCTTCGTTCCTGACACGCAGGTCCCGTGGTAGGTGTGGTGGTAGATCGCGCATTGGAACCGGGCTAGCAGCTCGGACTCGAGACCAGGGTCGAGGATGAGGTTCACATAGACGACATCCGGCGACCAAGCCGCCACGGCCTCGACCAGGGCCGCCTTCCCCAACGCCGCACCGTCCCACATCGTCTCGAGGCAGCCTTCGGGATCCAGTGGGCCCGCCTGTCCGCTCGGCGTGCGCTCGTGTGCCAGCGCGAGCTGATGCCCTCGTGCGGCCAGCGCCGGCAGGAGCGCATGCAGATAGGTCTCGGTGCCTCCGGCCAGCTCGGCGTTGAAATTGACGATCGCGATGCGCACCAGACTCAGGGGGGGACGACC
>CAJWMX010000066.1 GCA_913043805.1 uncultured Acidobacteriota bacterium
GGGCGGACGTCGATGCGGCTCTCGTCGAGCGAGCCGTCGACGCCGGTGTCGAGTATCGGGACAGCTCCGCGGTGATCGGCGTCGAGCGGGAGGCGGAGGAGTTCAGCCTTGACGTCCGGACACCCGAAGGACGGGAGACCGTGCGGGCGAGGTTCGTCGTCGACGGCACCGGCGGCGGTCCGCTGGCCGACGCGCTCGGCGCCGGCCACGGCCCAAGGTCCGGGTTCACGAGCCACCTGTGCTTCGCCCACTTCGACCATGTCGCCGAGTTCGGTGCCGACCTGCCCAGCGGGCCCTATCCCGATGACCGGGCCGCGGTGCATCACCTCCTCGACGAGGGGTGGATGTATGCGTTGCGCTTCGACGATGGCCGTCTCAGCGCCGGCCTCCTGCTCGAGGACGCGCCGGGGCCCATCTCGGCCGACTCGACCTGGCGCGCCGTGCTCTCCCGCTACCCCTCGTTGCGCGCGGCCTTCGCCGACGCCCGCCCATGTGCACCTGGTCTTCGCTCGGTCGGACCGATCCAGCGACGACGGCGGCGCGCCACCGGGCCGGGTTGGGCGCTACTCCCCCACAGCTTCGCCTTTTTCGACCCGTTGTTCTCGACCGGCCTGGCGTGGAGCCTGCTTGGGGTGGAGCGGCTCGCCGAGGCGCTGTGCGGCCCGGATCCGACGGCCGCCCTGGCCCGATATGGTGACCTGCTCACGCGCGAGGCAGACCAGCAGAACGCGCTCATCACCGCGGCCTATGGCGCCCGGCGGGTGATGGCGCTTTTTCGCGCCGTCTCGTTCCTCTACTTCGCGTGTGTGAGCCGCGAGGAAATCGAGCTGCGACTCGGTCTCGTCCCGAACGCCGGGTCTCCGACACCCCCGCCGTGGCGTGGCTTCCTCGGCGCCGGCCACCCCCGCTGGTCGACCGCCTTCGCCGAGGCGGCTCCGCGAGTCAAGCTGGCGCTGCGCTCCGACGATTCCGCCGCCTTCGGCAGCTGGGTTCAGGCCCTCATTGCTCCAGATAACCTGATCGGCCTCGGCGAAGATCCGTCGCACCTCTACGGCGTCGATCTCGACCGCCTGAGGGCCAGCCATGAGCGGCTTGGCCTGTCCCCGGTGGAGCTCGAGGCCCGTCTTCCCCAGCTCCGAGGTGGCTCCTACTGACGCCCGTCGTTCAAGATTGCACACGATTTCCCTTTGGGATGCGCACCATTTCCATGGTAAAATTCGGAGATTTTTGACGGCGGCCTGCGTACCCAGGGATGTTGCCAAAGCGCTATACGTTCATCGTCGCTGACCGGTCTTCCGGCGCGCTCCACCGTTTCACGGTGGCTGTGCGTCCGGCCATCGCCGTGCTCGCCGCCATCCTGGCGATGCCAATCGGCTGGACCGTGCACTCGCGCTGGTCCGCCGCCACCCAGATCCAGGATCTCCAGCTCAAGAACGCGACGCTCGAGGTCGAGAACGCCCGGTATCGATCGGCGTCGGCTGAACTGTCTGGCCGCATCGCCGCGCTCCAACTGGCACTCGGTGAGTTGCGCGACAACTCTATCGTCGACCCACGGATCCGGCTCGCGATGGGCAGGGTCTCGGAGTCCTCGGCGCCGCTCCGGTCGGTGGCGCTCAGCACGCCGACCGAGACATTCAACCTGCTCCATGACCTGCTGAACATGCTGGATTCGGAGCTGGTCGTCGCCGAACAGAGCGTCGAAGAACAACAGGCGCTGGCTGCCGCCACCCCGTTCAACTTGCCCTCCGACGGCCGCGTCACCGACCGGTTCGGCTACCGGATCGACCCGTTCACCGGCGAGCGTAGTTTCCATAGCGCCGTGGATATCTCGACCGGCTACGGCCAGCCTGTCTACGCAACCGCCGACGGCACCGTCGTGTCGGCGGAGCGTAGCGGCGCGTTCGGGAATCTGATCCGGATCGACCACGGCTTCGGCCTCTCTACCCGCTACGGCCATCTCTCAGACTTCGCGACCACGGCCGGAGACTCCGTCGCTCGCGGCGACGTGATCGGCTATGCCGGTGCCACCGGTCGCGCGACCGGCTCACACGTGCACTATGAAGTGCTCGTCAACGGGCGGGCCATTAACCCGCTGCAGCTGGGCTCGCTGCCGCGGTCCCAGTCGGCTAACTGAGCCCTTCCTCACCGTGCCATCCAGCCAACGCGTCAGCATTCTTGACGCGTCATGGCCCCTTTCCTAAAATCTCGGACGATATCCTGCGGATGGTCCTCTGTTCACCGCATCGTCGTAGTCACCTTCCCTCTCTTTCCCGGCGTCGGGCCACCCCCCTGCCGATTACCGCATGATGCTGCAAAACGTCCTCAAGAAGGTCTTCGGCACCCAGAACGAGCGCGACCTGAAGAAGCTGCAGCCGATGGTTGCGGCCATCAACGACCGCGAAGCGGAGATCCAGGCGCTCAGCGACCCGGAGCTCCAGCAACGCACCGACGGCCTCCGGGCCAGGGCGCAGGGCGGTGAGTCACTCGACGACCTGATCGTCGACGCGTTTCCAGTGGTCCGAGAGGCGGGGTGGCGCGTACTGAAAATGCGCCACTTCGATGTCCAGCTCATCGGCGGCATGGTGCTTCATCAGGGCAAGATCGCCGAGATGAAGACCGGCGAGGGCAAGACCCTCGTCGCGACGCTCGCCGCCTATCTGAACGCGCTTGGCGGCAAAGGCGTGCACGTGGTCACCGTCAACGACTACCTGGCGCGCCGGGACGCCGAGTGGATGGGACGGCTCTATCGCTTCCTCGGCATGTCGGTCGGTGTCATCCAGCACGACATGCGCGACGCCGATCGTCAGGCTGCCTACGCGGCCGACATCACCTACGGCACAAACAACGAGTTCGGCTTCGACTACCTGCGCGACAACATGAAGTTCGACTTGTCGCAGTTCGTCCAGCGGGGGCACAACTTCGCCATCGTGGACGAGGTCGACAGCATCCTGATCGACGAAGCACGAACCCCGCTGATCATCTCCGGCCCCGCCGAGCAGTCGACCGAGCTGTATTTCGAAGTCGACCGGGTGGTCCCCAAGCTGACGCCTGGTGCGGTCGTCCAGGGCAACATCAAGGCGGAAGATCGCGAGGAGCTCGAAGCGACCGGCGACTACATCAAGGACGAGAAAGCCAAGACCGTCAGCCTGACCGAGACCGGGATGGCCAAGGCGGAGAAGATGCTCTCCGGTCGTCTGAATCCGGGCGGCCTGTATGACCCGGCGAACATGCCGCTGCTCCACCACGTCAACCAGGCGCTCCGCGCGCATGCGCTATTCAAGCGCGACGTCGAGTACATGGTGAAGGACGGCCAAGTGGTCATCGTGGACGAGTTCACGGGACGTCTGATGCCAGGCCGGCGCTGGAGCGACGGACTTCATCAGGCGGTCGAAGCCAAGGAAAAGGTCAAGATCGAGCGTGAGAACCAGACACTGGCCACGGTGACCTTCCAGAACTACTTCCGCAAGTACGACAAGTTGGGCGGGATGACCGGAACGGCGGACACCGAGGCGCCGGAGTTCGCCAAGATCTACAAGCTCGACGTCATGGTGGTCCCCACCAACCGCGACCTGATCCGGATCGAAGAACCGGACACCATCTACAAGACCGAGCGCGAGAAATACGATGCCATCGTCGAGGATGTGCTCGAAAAACAGCAGGAGGGTCGTCCAGTCCTCGTCGGCACGATCTCGATCGAGAAGTCGGAAAGGCTCTCCGGACTGCTCAAGCGACGGGGCGTCAAGCACGTCGTGCTGAACGCCAAGTATCACGCACAAGAGGCCGAGATCGTCGCCCAGGCGGGCCAGAAAGGGACCGTCACCATTGCCACAAACATGGCGGGACGCGGGACCGACATCCTGCTGGGGGGCAACGCCGAGTTCATGGCGCGTCAGCGCACCTTGGCCGAGGAGGTGGCCGAGCGGCTCCCGAAGGAAGAGGCGAAGTTCGTCGATGACGAGGACTACGTCTACTTCTACCACCTCGACAACTTCTATCGGGTACCCCGCGACGCCTGGGAACAAATCTTCACCAGGTTCACCGACCAGACGTCGGGCGAGCACGACGAGGTCGTCGAGGCCGGCGGGCTGCATATCATCGGCACCGAACGCCACGAATCGCGCCGAATCGACAACCAGCTTCGAGGACGTGCCGGCCGGCAGGGTGACCCCGGCTCATCGCGCTTCTACCTGGCGCTCGAAGACGATCTGATGCGGATCTTCGGCTCCGACCGGATCTCCGGGCTGATGGAGCGGCTCGGCATGGAAGAAGGCGTGCCGATCGAGGCTGGGATGGTGACCAAGGCCATCGAGCGAGCCCAGAAACAGGTCGAGGCCCAGAACTTCTCGGTCCGCAAGCACCTCCTCGAGTACGACGACGTCATGAACAAGCAGCGTGAGAACGTCTATACGCTGCGCCGCGAACTCCTCGAGGGGCAGATTCATCTCAGCGACGACGAGGAGGTCGACAGCCGGCAGTATCTGATGACCCTGGCCGAGGACCTGGTCGACGATGCGGTCGAAACCAGCTGCGGCAAGGACATCGACCCCGAAGAGTGGGACACCGGGGCGCTCAAGCAGTCGGTCGGCGAGCTGGCCGGTCTGCCCCCCGAGAGCCTCGATGAGATGGAGCTCGACGACAAGAGCCCCGACGAGATGCTAGACCTCCTCTGGGGCGCGGTGAAGGGCCGCTACGAGGAGAAGGAGCAAGCGGTCGAGGCCGAGGTGCTGCGTCGCGTCGAGCGCGACGTGATGCTGCAGATCGTCGATGCCCAGTGGAAGGACCATCTCTACAGCCTCGATCACCTCAAGGAAGGGATCAGCCTCCGGAGCTACGCGCAGAAGGACCCCCTGGTGGAGTACAAGCGCGAGAGCTTTGCCCTCTTCCAGGGGATGAAGGATCGAATTGATACCGAAATGGTTCGGTATCTCTGGCGACTTCGACCGGTGGTCCAGGGTGAGGAGAACCAGATTCAGCGTCCCACCCAGCGCCCCCGGGCGCCGATCACGCTGAACGATCCCAGCGCCACGGCCTCGGCCTTCGCTGGCGTCGCCCCGGCGGCACGCGGCCCGCAGCCGGCTCGCACCGGCGGCGACGACGCCAAGGTCAAGACGATCCGCCGGGACACTCCCAAAGTAGGACGTAACGATCCCTGCCCGTGCGGAAGCGGGAAGAAGTACAAGAAATGTCATGGGGCCTGAGATGAGCGTGCAGACCGAGAGCAGGGCGACTCGCTTCACGACCACCGACATCAGCGTCGCGCTGACCTTCGACGACGTGCTGCTGGTGCCGCAACACTCGGCCGTCCTGCCGAGCGAGGTCGAGATCTCGACCAGGGTGACACGGAACATCCCGCTCAACGTCCCTATCATCAGTTCCGCCATGGACACGGTGACCGAGTCGCGACTGGCCATCGCGATGGCCCAGCTCGGGGGCATCGGCATCATCCACAAAAATCTCTCGATCGAAGAGCAGGCGTCCGAGGTGGACCGTGTGAAGCGCTCGGAGAGCGGCATGATCGTCAATCCGATCACGCTCTCCCCTACCGGCCGGATCTACGAAGCGCTCGAGTTGATGAAGAAGTACCGGATCTCGGGTGTTCCCATCACCGAGGACGGCAGCACGGAGGGCAAGCTGGTCGGCATCCTGACCAACCGGGACCTCCGCTTCGAAGGGAACCTCGACCGCCCGATCGGCGATGTGATGACCCGGGAGAACCTGATCACGGTACCGGTCGGGACGACCCTCAGCGAAGCCGAGCAGATCCTGCATACCCACCGCGTCGAGAAGCTGCTGGTGGTCGATCAGAAATTCATGCTGAAGGGGCTGATCACCGTCAAAGACATCCAGAAGATGATCACCTACCCCACCGCGTCGAAGGACGAGCTGGGTCGGCTACGGGTCGGCGCCGCGGTGGGCATCGCCAAGGACACCGAAGCACGAGCCGAGGCGTTGATCGGCGCCGGGGTCGACCTGCTGGTCGTCGACACCGCCCATGGTCACTCCGCCGGGGTGATGGCGATGGTGAAGCGGCTCCGCGAGCGGTTCGCCAGCATCGCTCTGGTGGCCGGGAACGTGGCGACCTCCGAGGGCACCGAAGCGCTCATCGACCTAGGCGTCGACGGGGTCAAAGTCGGGATCGGCTCTGGCTCCATCTGCACGACCCGGATCATCGCCGGCATCGGCATGCCGATGATCTCGGCCATCGCCGAGTGCGCCGAGGCCGCCGCGCGCCACAACGTCCCGATCATCGCCGACGGCGGCGTGCGCTACTCCGGAGACATCACCAAGGCGTTGGCCGTCGGCGCCAGCACCGTGATGATCGGTAGCCTGTTTGCCGGGACCGACGAAAGTCCGGGCGAGATGATTCTGTACCAAGGCCGGAGCTTTAAGGAGTATCGCGGGATGGGTTCGATCGGCGCGATGCGCGCCGGGAGCCGCGACCGCTACTTCCAGGAAGAGTTCGACCTCGCCAGCACGAGCGAGGGTGGCGAGAAGCTCGTGCCGGAAGGGATCGAGGGACGGGTCCCCTACAAAGGCTCGGTCGGGGCCATGATTCACCAGCTGGTCGGTGGCCTTCGCGCCGGCATGGGCTACTGCGGCTGTGGCAGCATCCCGGTTCTCCACCGGGACTCCCGCATGGTGCGCATCACGCCGGCCGGCATGCGCGAGAGCCACGTCCACGACGTGGTCATCACCAAGGAAGCCCCGAACTACCGCTCTGAGTAAGGCTGTCCCGACTCGAACCAGGTCCCGGGACCGCGAGGCCAGTTTCGATACAACGTCATGAAACTGCGGGCCGCCGAATCACCGTCAGCTCTCGCTCGTCTTCACCGACGACTGTGATCCGGATCGTCATCGCGTCCGCGGGCGGGTGACGCCAGCGTTCGGCCCACTCGACGCAGACCACCGCGCCCGCCTCGGCGAGCTCTTCCAGGCCAAGATCGTCGACCTCGTCAGGCCCCAGTCGATACAGATCGACATGCTGGAGTGCGCCCTCTCCATACTCCTGCACCACGACGAACGTCGGACTGCTCACCTCGTCGGGGTCGATACCACGCCCCGCCGCCACTCCGCGCACGAATGCGGTCTTGCCAGCGCCCAGCTCGCCGTGGAGCAGCATCACCGCCCCCGCCGGACAGGCGCGCGCCAACTCGGCCGCGACCCGTTCGGTCCCGGCCTCAGACCGCGTCACGTGGCGAGCCCAGGTCATGGCCCCTCCTCCGGCATCTCGCCCAGCTCGACCACCGCCGGCCCCAGCTCGTCCAACAGATCGCTGGCGATCACGCCAACCTCTCCCTGCCGCTCTGCGGCGCGATCGCCGGCAGCGCCGTGCAGATGCACCCCGAGGGCGCAGGCCGTTTCCAAGTCGCCGGTCTGCGCAATCCATGCGGCGATTACCCCGGTCAAGACGTCACCCGTTCCGCCCGTCGCCATGCCCGGATTCCCCGTCGTGTTGATCCAGACGCGCCCCCGCGGTGTCGAGACGACCGTTCGCGCCCCCTTGAGCACCACGTAGACGCCGGCGTCGCTCGCCACTCGTCGAGCGATGCCGAGCCGATCCGCCTGGACCTCCTGTATCGAACAGCCCACCAACCGCGCCATCTCGCCCGGATGCGGCGTGATAACCATTGGCCGCGGCACGGGCCGCCGCAACCACTCGGGTCCCAACGCGTTCAACCCGTCGGCGTCGAGCACGAGCGGCACGTCGGTCGCCTCCAGTACGCCAGTAACGAAGGCACGCACGTCGTCCGATTGTCCCAAGCCTGGTCCCAGCGCCATGACATCGGCACGCCGCCCGACGACCGCGGAGACCGCAGCCGGAGCGACGGTCCCCGCCTCGGTGTCAACCAGCCCGAGCGTCATGTACTCGGGGGCGTGGGCCGCCACCACGTCCTGGCACCCACGGGGTGTCGCGACGGTGACCAGCCCTGCGCCCGAGCGCAGCGCACCGAGTCCAGCCAGGGCCGCCGCTCCAGTCGTGCCCACCGCCCCCCCGACGACCAGCACCCGCCCACAATCGCCCTTGTGTACCTCGTCCGGACGCGGACTGATCTGGGTTACCGCCCACTCTCGGGTGATGGCGACACAGACAGGGCCGTCGAGTGCCTCGAGGACCGCCTCCGGGATCCCGATGTCGGCCACCACCACATCGCCCGCATGGGCGGCGGCAGGCGGTATCAGGAGCGCCACTTTCGCCGCCCCAAGGGCCACGGTCATGGTCGCCTCGATCGTCTCGCCCAGCGGCACGCCCTCGTCAGCCGAGAGGCCCGACGGCAGATCGATCGCGACGATTGGCGCGCCAGAGAGATTGAGGTCCTGGACCAGCGTCCGTGGATAGCCCTCGAGTGGTCTCGTCAACCCGGTCCCGAAGAGCGCGTCGACCAGCAGGTCGCAATCCAGCACTTCGCTCCGGTGCGCCTCCCAGGCGTCGAGCGAGGGCGTCTCGACGACGGTCACATCGTTGTCGTCGAGCGCCGCGAGAAAGGCGCCCGCGTCACCGGACACCTCGCTGCGGGGAGCCGCAAGACAGACCGTGACGTCACTCCCAACCTCAGCCAGCGCGCGCGCCACGACGAAACCATCGCCGCCGTTGTTCCCTTTCCCGCAGACCACACTCACCCGGCGTTCCACCAGACTCGGCAGATACCGGTCCATCGCCGCCACGACCGCGCGGCCGGCGTTCTCCATTAATTCGGCCGACGGCACCCCCACCTCGGAGATGGTCCGACGGTCCGCCTCGCGCATCTGCGCTCCGGTCAACACCCGCATCTGGTCGTATCCTCCTGACGGCCCACCGACCGCAGGGTGGCGTATATGCTACTTTGCTGGGTGCGCTCGGTGAGCGCATCGCGCCCAGACCCCCGAACGGCACGCTCATGTATCCAGTTTCAGCCACCGTCAACATCGACGGACGTATCACCGACGCCGCTACCGCGACGGTCTCGGTCTTTGACCACGGCTTCCTGTTCGGCGACGGTGTCTATGAGACCATCCGCACCTATAATCGGATGCCCTTTCTGCTGGCGCCCCACCTCGCGCGCCTTCGTGCTTCCGCGGCCAGGCTCGCGCTCGACATTCCGCCCGACGACAACGAGCTCGCCGCTCGTCTCCGCGACACGATGGCCGAGGTCAACGTCGACGGCGAGGTCACCCTGCGGGTGCTCGTGACTCGGGGCATCGGACCGCTGAGCTACGACCCGGCGGCCTGTCCAACCCCAACGATCGTCATCATCGCCCTTCCCCACCAGGCCGTGCCTCCCGAGCTTCATCGGGACGGCGTGCGCGTCGTTGTGGCGAGCGTACTTCGCAACCATCCTCGTAGCGTGGACCCCAGCATCAAGTCGAACAACCTGTTGAACAACGTGCTGGCCATGCAGGAGGCGATCCGCGACAACGCCTACGAGGCGATTCTGCTGAACCATCGCGGCGAGTTGGCCGAGTGCGCGCAGTCGAACCTGTTCGCGGTCCGCGATGGCGTCGTCCTCACACCACCGCTCGACGCCGGACTCCTCGAGGGCGTGACCCGGAACTTCCTGTTCGGGGTGGGTGAGGACCTTGGTATCGAGGTGCGTGAGGAGGTGCTGCGTGAGGCCGACCTGGATTCGGTCGACGAACTGTTCCTCACCAGCACCACCCGCGAAGTGGTCCCGATCGTGGATGTTGGTGGCCTGCAGGTCGGCTCGGGGCGCCCTGGTCCCGTCACCGGACGGATGCTGCGCC
>CAJWMX010000067.1 GCA_913043805.1 uncultured Acidobacteriota bacterium
CCTGGCCGAAAATCTGCGGTTCGCCAACCACCAGGGAGTCGAGTCCCGCCGCCACTCGGAAGAGATGATGAACCACGTCCGTCCCCGTATGGGTATAGAGGTGCGGAGCCAGTTCGGTATCCGACACGTCGTGGAACCGGCTCATGAAGTCCGCAAGTTCCCGGGCCGTCGCCACCGGGTCGTCGCACGTGACGTAGAGCTCGGCGCGGTTGCATGTGGTCAGCACGACCGCCTCAGCGAGGGTCGGGCGGAGAGAGAGCTCGCCGAGCGCGGTTGGCACACCCCGTTTCGAGAAGTCCACCCGCTCGCGCAGATCGACTGGCGCCGTGTGGTGACTCACGCCAAGCAGCAGCAGCTCCATACCGCAGGCTGAAGCGGATGACAGCGAGGCCTTGACCTCTTCTGTCTCCTGTCTCCTGTCTCCTGTCTCCTTGCGGGTTCTAGAAATTGTGACTCTCAGTCAGGAAATACCCGACCGGGACGAGGTTGAGCAGCACGATCGAGAAGCCGATGGCCGACAACCAGGCGGCCCGTCGACCGCTCCAGCCGATGACGCGTCGTGCGTACAGCTCGAACGAATACACCGCCCAGCTGAGAAGGACGATCGAGATCTTCGGATCCAGCAGGGTCATCGCCGCGACCCGTGGGTCCGCCGTTTCAGGCTGAAGTTGGAAGAGCCAGACCCCGCCGACCGCCAGGCCAGCGGTGAGGAACAGCCAGCCCACACCGACGGCCCGGCCGTTCATCGTGTCCAGGACCTGCAGCGAGGGCAGTCGGGCCGCGAAGAAGCCCAGCTGTTTCGATTTCAGTTCCCGGAACAACAGGACGTAGGTGATGCCCACGACGCACGCGAGCGCGAAGGCCGCGTAGGCGAACAGCAACGACGAGACGTGCACGGCGAACCAGGGGCTGTCCAGCACCGGTACCGGTTCGATGACCCGGTCGCTGAGGGTCGAGACGGTTTGCAGAATCACGAGCAAGGGGACGATGAAGACGCCCATCGCGCGTTCGTCGGTCGTCACCTCGGTGTAGAGATAGGCGACCGCCAGCAGCCAGACGAAGGCGGAGATGGCGGCTGGAGCGCCGACGAAGGGGAGATGGCCCACCTCGACCGTGCGCATGCCAATGACGAAGGTGTGCATCAGCGCCGCGGCGGCCAGGGTCGCTGTCGCGAGCCGTCCGGCCCCGGCGTCGCGTCGGGCGAAGTGCAGGCCGTAGGCGACACCGGCGGCAACGTAGAGCAAGAGAAGCAGTATGGTCATGGGATGTACGGTGGACCGCGTCGCGATCCTAGTTCACGGTCGGCGCGTAGTACCCCTGTCGGGTCCGCGCCGCGACATTCTCCCGGTCGACCCGCACCACGATCCGTCGGTATCTTCCGTCCCTCATCGGGTTCCTAGAGATGTAGCCGAGGGAGTACTGGCTCGACAGTTCGTCAGAAATGCGCTGGTAGATGCCCGGCAGATCTTCGAGCTGCTCAGGGAAGAAGGCGCGGCCCCCGGTCTCCTGTGCGAGCTGGCGTAGCACGAAGTCCGCCTCGCGGAACCCCCGCCGGTTCCGGCCGTCGCCCGAGCGCAGGCCGATGGAGTAGATCACCGTGTTCGAGCGTTTGGCAAGCTCCAGCACTTCGTCGAAGTCGACCAGGCTGGAGGTGTCATCGCCGTCGGACAGCACCACGACCGCCTGGCGCCGGATCTCGTCGGCCGAGTTCGCCTCGATCTTGCCCAGCTCCTTGAGCGAGATGTAGATGGCGTTGTAGAGCGATGTCGAGCCGCCTGGCGTGGTGCGCCGAATGGCGTCGGTAAGCTCGTCAAGAGCTCCAGTGAACCCTTGCAGGATCTCCACCCGGCTGTCGAACTGAATCACGCTCCCGAGATCCTCGGGGCGTAGGCGCTCGGCGAAGCCGACCGCCGCTTCGTGCGCAGTCGCCATCTTTTCCGTCATGCTCTGGCTGGCGTCCATCAGCAGGGCCAGGGCGATCGGTAGCTGGGTCGGCGTGAAGAAGGATATTTCCTGCGCCGCCCCGTCCTCGAACAGCTCGAAGTCCCCGGGAGCGAGGTCGGTCACATGCCGGTTCTCGCCATCGGTGACCGTGACGGTCAGCGAAACGAGATCGACGCCGGTTCGGAACGCCGGCTGCTCCGGGGGCTGCTGCTGCGCGACCGTGGTCGCTATCGCGAGAGTGACGGCCACCAGGACCGCGCCGAGCTGGCGTCTCATAGCTAGTCTCCGGTGTGGTTCGCCGGTGCTCCGTACGCCGTCAACTCGTCCTGGCGCATCCGTACCGTGATCTCGTCAGGTGGGATCAGCCGCGCCGGGCGGTTGTACACCACTTCATACTGACTGGCCAGCATGCCCGCGAGCTCCTCGAGGGCGCCGGCGACGGCCCGGCTCACCAGGAGGTCGCGACGACGCCCGCCGGTGCGGTCGGGACCCTGTGCCAGTGTCAGGTCCCGTTCCCTCAGGGCGTCGGCGAGCTCGGGCCGGCTTCTCAGCGCCATGTTCGCGTTGTCCCTCATGAGTAGGACGTGGGTGGCGACGCCAGCGTCTCGCAGGGCGTCGAGGGCCTGTCGGGCATCGCGATTGCTGTAGTCGACACCGTCCGTAGCGACGACGATGATCACCGGTCTCGCCGATTCCCGCCGTTCGAATCCTCGTGCTGTTTCCACGAGCGCGTCGAGGAGGTAGGCCGCGCTGTTCGGGAACGCGAACACCTGTCCGATGCCGTCCTGCAGTCGATCTCGTTGGCGGGTGGACTCCACCAGGATCTGCGGGCGCTGTCCAAAGGCGACGAGCGCGATCTCGTGGTCCTCGTGCAGCGCGTCGACCAGCGTCGTCAGGCCGTCACGCATGTCGGGAACCGCGGATTCGGCCGCCCAGCTGGTGTCGACCAGGACCGCCACCTGCATCGCGGTGCTCGCGGGGCCGACCCTCAGGACCTCACGGGATTCGCCGTCCTCTTCGACAACGAAGTCGCCTGGCCCCAGGCCTTCGACCGGCGTACCGTCGTCGTCGAGGACGCTGACCCACACCGTCCGCTCACCGTCTTGCGCCGCGGCCGGCGCCGACAGGCCGGTGGCGGCCGCCACAGACAGCAGGCAGCCCACGAGCGTACGCCCGTGGCGAGCTCGGTACCCCAGGGAGATCCTGCCTCGGTCCATCGCGTCCATCTCCGTCTCGACGCCAGTTTCGATTCGTGTTCGCGGGTGTTGGCGGCGGCTCGGGGCAACCTGACGGCCCGTCGTCGTCCTGGCGAACGGAACCTCTCAAGTATATCGGGAATTGACGGGCTGGCGGGCCTTCACTGAGTCCTGTTTTTGGCCCAAAACAGGGGGGGTTTTTGATCGCGGCCGGTGGTTTTTTCAGGATACCCGATTCCTTGACACCCCTGTGGGTGCGTGCTATAAAAAGCCCGGTTTTCAGGCCTCCAAGGTCGAGCGACCAGCGACGACCAACCCTGCCGCATCGAGGTTTCCGGCTGCATCGAGGCGCGTGGACGTCGAGGGAGGTCTGTGCCGGTTCGAGTCCGGCGCGGAGTCGGGAGAGAGGCCAGGCCAGGGACGTTCAATGGAGACTTTCGAACAATATGTTCCGATTCTGCTCTTCGTGCTGGTCGCGACGGGGTTCGCGCTCTTCACGTTGATCGTCTCCGCCCTCGTTTCCTCTTCGAAGTACAACAAGGTCAAGCTCGAACCGTACGAATGTGGCATTGAGCCGGAAACCGATGCCCGCGACAGATACAGCGTTCGCTACTACCTGATCGCGATGCTCTTCGTCATCTTTGACGTGGAGACCGTCTTCATGTTCCCGTGGGCGGTCATCATGGACGAGTTGGCGCTGTTCGGATTGATCGAGATGCTGGTCTTCATCTTCATCCTCGTGCTGGGGTACGTGTATGCCTGGCGCAAGGGTGCGTTGGAGTGGGTCTAGCCGCTGAGCTCTTACGATGACTGACGATCCGAAGCCTGCCGGATCGGCGCCCGATGGTCCGGCGAAGCCGGATGCGGCGTCCGACACGCCAGCCACGCCCGAGCCGGCAGCCAAGCCCGCTCAGCCGCCGGCTGCGGCGGCGCCGGCCGCCAAACCAGCGGCGAAGAAGCCGGCGCCCAAGCCCAAGGCTCCTCCAGAGCCCCCCAAGGGGCCCGAGGATCCGGCACCTCCGGACGACCTCGAGCCGCCCGCCTTCATCGCAGCCCTGCAGCAGGCGCATCCGGATGCGGTGGAGCAGTTGAGCTACTGGGTCGGCGACTGGACGGTCATCGTCAAGCTTGAGGCCTTGATCGACGTGGCGACGTATCTGCGTGACGCCGACGATGCCTCGTTCGACTACTGCAGTGATCTGACTGCGAGCGACTGGCCCCCCCGGGAGAAGCGGTTCGACGTCATCTACTGCCTCTACTCCACGCGCCGCCGTCACCGCGTGCGGATCAAGGTCCGCGCCGGCGAAGAGGATCAGGTCGCGTCAGTGTCCGGCCTCTGGACCGCCGCGAACTGGTTCGAGCGTGAGGTGTGGGACATGTTCGGGGTCAAGTTTGCCGGACACCCCGACTTGCGACGGATTTTGATGCCGGAAGGTTGGCAGGGCTTCCCCCAGCGGAAGGACTACCCGCTCGAAGGCCCCGGCGAGCTGCTGCTGGAGAGCCCGATGGAGTGGTTGCGTCTGCGCAACCTTCCGGACGAGGCGGAGATCGAGTAGCACCAGGGCGGCAAGATCATGGCAACCCAATCAGCACCGATTTTCGACACCGACGAGCTGGTCATCAACATGGGGCCGCAGCACCCCAGCACCCACGGGGTGCTGCGGCTGGTGCTGAAGCTCGATGGTGAGCGGGTGGTCGATTGCGACACCGTGATGGGCTATGTCCACCGCGGGATCGAGAAACTCAGCGAGAACCGGGACTGGACGCAGATCATTCTGCTGACCGACCGGATGGACTACGTGGCGGCCGCCACCAACAACCTCGGGTATTGCGAGACGGTCGAGAAGTTGCTCGAGGTCGAGGTGCCGCGGCGAGCCCGTTACATTCGGACCATTCTGGCCGAACTGCAACGGATCGGGAGTCACTGCCTCTGGCTGGGTACCCATGCCATGGACATTGGCGCCATGACGGTCCTCCTTTATGCGTTCAGGGAGCGGGAGCTCGTCTTGGACCTCTTCGAGGAGTACTGCGGCGCCAGGCTCACCTACAACTCCATGCGGATCGGTGGTCTCCCGCTGGATATCCCCAGTGGCTGGGATCAGAAGGTCCGCGCGTTCTGCGACGTGATGGAGACCAAGCTCCCAGAGTATGAAGAGCTGCTCACCAACAACCGGATCTGGCTGGAGCGCACCCGAGGGGTTGGCGTGATTTCCGGGCCGGACGCGACCGCGCTCGGTCTGTGCGGCCCGCCGCTGCGTGGTTCCGGTGTCTATCGCGACGTGCGCAAGGACGAGCCGTATGCGGCGTACGACGAGTTCGACTTCGAGGTGCCCCTGGGAACCCAGGGCGACACCTACGACCGTTATCTGATTCGGCTCGAGGAGTTCCGGCAGTCGATCCGCATCATCCGCCAGGCGCTCGATGGCCTGCCGGAAGGGCCGATCATGGGGAAAGTGCCCCGACTGCTCAAGCCCAAGGCGGGCGAGACCTATCACGCCATCGAGTCGCCGAAGGGTGAGCTCGGTTATTTCATTGTCAGCGACGGGCGCGCGACGAATCCGTATCGACTCAGAGTCCGTCCCCCGTCATTCTGCAACCTGCAGGGGCTGAAGCCCCTGATCGTCGGTCATCTGGTCGCGGACGTCGTCTGCCTCATCGGCACCATCGATATCGTGCTGGGCGAAGTCGACCGCTGACATACATGAACCCCTGACTACGATGCTCGACACCCTCGTCATCCCGCTGCTCAAGATTGTCGTATTGCTCAACGCGATACTGATCTCGGTCACCTTCATGGTCCTTATGGAACGGAAGGTCATTGCCTGGGCGCAGTCTCGACTGGGGCCGATGCGGGTAGGACCCTACGGGGTGTTGCAGGCGATCGTCGACCCGATCAAGCTCATCCTCAAAGAGGACATCACCCCGGTCAAGGCGGACAAGATGTTGTTCAGCCTGGCCCCGATCCTGTCGTTGGTGCCCGCCCTCGTGGCGTTCGCCGTCGTGCCCTTCGGGGGCGACGAGCTCTTCTACGTCGCCGACATCAACGTCGGTCTGCTCTTCTTCCTCTCGGTGACCTCGATCGGTGTATACGGCATCATCCTGGCCGGGTGGGCCTCGAACAGTAAGTACCCGCTGCTGGCCAGCCTGCGTGCGTCGGCTCAGCTCATCAGCTACGAGATCGCGGTGACGATGACGCTCGTCAGCGTGATTCTTACGTCCGGGACCTTGAGTATGGTGGGGATCGTCGAGGCGCAGCTGGCTGATGGCGTCTGGTATGGCTTCATCCAGCCGGTGGCGTTCGTCCTGGTGATGATCGGCGCCCTGGCCGAGACCAACCGCGTTCCGTTCGACCTGCCGGAGGCCGAGACCGAGCTAACCGGTGGTTTCCATACCGAGTACAGCGGGATGCGGTTCTCGCTGTTCTTCCTTGCGGAGTACGCGAACATCATCGTCATCTCGGCGGTGACCGCGCTGCTGTTCTTTGGCGGCTGGTTGCGCCCGTTCCCGAACGTCGAGGCGCTCGCCTTCCTGGACATCATCCCGGGGTGGATCTGGCTCTTCGGCAAGATCTTCCTGTTCCTCTATCTGTTCATGTGGATCCGGGCGACGCTGCCGCGTTACCGATACGACCAGCTGATGCGCATCGGCTGGAAGTTGCTGATTCCGATTGCCCTCGCCAACATCGTGGTGACCGGCATCGTCAAGGTGCTCGTCTGAGGCACGACTGAGTCATGGCCGAAGCTCTCGCCTTCTACACGCTGTCGATCCTCATCCTCGGGCTGGGCGTCGCGGTGATCACGACGCCCAAGACCGTCCACAGCGTGGTGTTCCTGGTGCTGAACTTCCTGTGTGTGGCGGCGCTCTACGTCGTGCTACAGGCGGAGTTCCTGGCGGTCATCCAGATCCTGGTCTACGCCGGCGGCATCGTCGTGCTGTATCTGTTCGTCGTCATGCTCGTGAACCTCAAGCGCCAGCCTGAGGAACACCAGGATCCGAGACGGTTGGCGAAGGTCGGGTTGGTGCTCTCGGGTGCGGTGCTGGTCGAGCTGGCCGCCATCGTGGTCTACAGCTACGGTCGGGAACCGTCTTCGGTGTCGGCTCCGTCGCCGGCGTTTCCGGTGCAGGGCAACATCGAGGAGCTCGGCTGGTTGCTCTATACCGACTACCTGATTCCGTTCGAAGTGGCCTCCGTGCTGCTGCTGGTGGCCATGGTGGGCGCCATCATTCTGGCGAGACGAGAGCTGTAATGCTGGAGATCACAACGGCGCACTACACGATTCTGTCGGCCGCGCTGTTCAGCATCGGCGTGATCGGCGTGCTCGTGCGTCGCAACATCATCATCATCTTCATGGCGATCGAGCTGATGCTCAATGCCGTCAACATCAACCTCGTCGCGCATGCTGAGCAGCTACAGAACCTGATCGGGCAGGTGTTCGTGGTGTTCGTCATTGCGGTGGCCGCGGCCGAAGCCGCGGTGGGGCTGGGGATTCTCCTGGCCTTCTATCGCAACAAAGAGACGGTGAACATCGACGAGATGAACGTGATGCGCTGGTAGCCAACATGGACCTGATCTGGCTCATTCCTCTGCTTCCCGGCCTGGGCGCGGCCGTCAACGGCCTGCTGGGTATTCGCTACTTTAGCAAGCCGGTGGCCGCCGGTATCGCCTGCGCGACCATGGGCGGCTCCCTGCTGCTGTCGCTCTTTGCCTTTGCGCAACTGCTCGGCGCGGAGCATCGGGAGCACGTCGTCACCATCGCCAACTGGATTCCGCCGATCGCGCTCGAGACCGTTTCCGGAGTGGGGCAGTTCGAGGTGCCCTGGGCGTTCCGGCTCGACCCGCTGTCCGGCATGATGATTCTCATCGTCACCGGCATCGGGTTCCTGATTCATCTCTATTCGTCGGCCTATATGGACCACGAGCCGCGCGGCGGCTACGTGCGGTTCTTCACCTATCTGAACCTGTTCTGCTTCTTCATGCTGATGCTCGTGCTCGGCAGCAACTTCCTGGTCATGTTCGTCGGCTGGGAGGGCGTGGGGCTCTGCTCCTATCTGCTGATCGGCTTCTGGTATCACAAGAAGAGCGCCGCTGACGCCGGCAAGAAGGCGTTCATCGTCAACCGCATCGGCGACTTCGGCTTCGTGCTGGGTGTGTTCCTGGTGTTCTTCACCTTCGGCACCCTCGACTTCCGCGCGGTGGCGGAGGCGGCCGCCCACATGCCGGTGGAGGCAGCCGGGTTCGGGGTCATTTCGCTCATCTGCTTGCTGCTGTTCGTCGGCGCCACCGGCAAGAGCGCGCAGATTCCGCTGTATGTCTGGCTCCCGGACGCCATGGAAGGTCCGACTCCCGTGTCGGCCCTCATCCACGCCGCCACCATGGTCACGGCCGGCGTCTACATGGTGGCCAGAAACGCCGTCCTGTTCGAACACGCGCCAAACGTCATGTTCATCGTGGCCGTCGTCGGGGCGTTGACCGCCCTGGTCGCGGCGACGATCGGCCTGGTCCAGACCGACATTAAGAAGGTGCTGGCCTATTCCACCGTCTCGCAGCTCGGCTACATGTTCCTGGCCACGGGCGTCGGTGCGTTCGCGGCTGCCGCCTTCCACCTCATGACGCACGCCTTCTTCAAGGCGCTGCTCTTCCTGGGAAGCGGGTCGGTCATCCACGCGATGAACGACGAGCAGGACATGCAGAAGATGGGCAACATGCGGCTGTACATGCCGGTGACGTTCATCACGATGTTCGTCGGCTCGATCGCCATCGCCGGCGTGCCGCCGTTCTCCGGCTTCTTCAGTAAGGACGAGATCCTCTATCGCACCTTCCTCAGCAACAAGGTGCTCTGGGGATTGGCTGTGATCACCGCCGGTATGACCGCGTTCTACATGTTCCGGCTGATCTTCATGACCTTCTACGGCGAATATCGCGGTCCCTCCTGGGAGAAGGCGGGTGACGGTCACGCCGACCATGGGCACGACGGCGATGACCATGGACACGCTTGGCACGGGCCGCACGAGTCGCCGCGTCTGATGACGGCGCCGCTCTGGGTGCTGGCCGTGGGCGCGATCGTGGCCGGGTTCGTCGGCATTCCACCCGTGATCGGGGACTACATCGGCGTCGGGAACGCTATCGAGCACTTCCTCGAACCGAGCTTCACGGCCGAGTCGGCGGCACACGGCGACGAACACGCCGTGGCGCATCTGTCGCACGCCGCCGAGTTCGCGTTGATGGCCTTTTCGGTCCTGGTGGCCGCCTGCGGCATCGGCCTGGCGTACGTAAACTACGTGCGCCGGCCCGAGCGAGCGGCCCAGTGGAAGACGAACTGGGCGGGCGCGCACCGGGTGCTCACCAACAAGTACTACGTGGACGAGATGTACGACGCGACCGCGGTTAAGGGCACCATGGCCAGCGGACGTGGCCTGTGGACGTTCGACCGGCGCGTGGTCGACGGCATCGTCAACGGCACCGGCTGGCTGACCCGAGCCTCCGCGTGGGTGTCGCACGTTGTAGACAAGTACATCGCGGACGGACTGGTCAACCTGGTGGGTTGGGTGCGCGCCGAGGG
>CAJWMX010000068.1 GCA_913043805.1 uncultured Acidobacteriota bacterium
GAGGCGTGTGGCTGGCAAGGCGCACCCGAGGGAGAAGGCAGGCGGCCTGTGACCGAAGGCGCAACGCAGTCCAGACGCACGCCTCCGCCGGAATCCGCAGGCGCTGGTCTGGTCGAGGGTTGGGAAGAAAAGAAGTCTTGCCAGAGGAGGATGTTGTGTAGCCGAGTGCTACGAAGTTGGTGTTGCGTGGCGTGGGACCCGGACACTCTGAGAACCGGATCCACTGGCTTGAATCACCCGCGCTATCGGGCGACCGTATAAGCCGCAAGCCGCGACCAGACCAAACACCCTACAAAACACCGACACACGATGCCGGAACCGGCATCATGCTTATCACGCTGGAGTCAGTGTAGGTGGTCGGATGGGCTCGCGCTATTGGACCTTGGTCCCATCTGGGAATGGGGAATCGGCGCCGCCTGACGCCGGATGCAGCTGTAGGCGCTCAGCCTGACGAACCAGGTCGGCCAGCGACCCGGCCTGCATCGTCGCCATGACGCGGGCGCGGTGCACCTTGATCGTCTTTTCGCTCGTGCCCAGCTGCGCCGCGACCTGCTTGTTGAGAAGCCCGGTCGCTACCAGGCCGAACACCTGTTGCTGGCGAGGCGTGAGGCGGTCATAGCGGCTCCTTAGCCCCTCGAGCTCCTGCTGCTCCCGCAGCCAGTCGCGGTCGCGGGCAATAGCCCGGTCGATGGCGCCCAGCAGCGCTTCGTCATCGAACGGCTTGAGCAGGAAATCCACCGCCCCGCCCTTCATGGCGGCGACGCTCATCGGCACGTCACCGTGCCCGGTGATGAACACCACCGCCATCGGCCGACCGGACACATGGAGACACCGCTGGAGCTGCAGTCCGGTCATCCCCGACATCCGCACGTCCAGCACGAGGCAGCCTGGGCCCGGCGATCGCTCCCCCTCGAGGAATGCCTCCGCCGAATCGAAGCTTTCCACCTGGTAGCCGGCCGTCCGCAGCAACCGTACGACGCTGCGTCGCACCGATGGGTCGTCATCGACGACAAAGACCGTGGCGTCGTCACTCATGGCGCTGGCCGTCCTGGCGGCAGGGCGAACTGCACCCGGGCGCCACCGCCGGTCAGATTCTCCGCTTTGATCTCGCCGCCGTGCGCTTCGACGATGGTCCTGGAAATGGACAGGCCCATTCCCAGACCGTCGGAGCGGGAAGTCTGGAACGGCTCGAACAGGCTGCGCAGCCGGTTCGGCGGAATCCCCGGGCCGGAGTCGCTCACCGCCACCACCTGCCACCCATCTTCCCGCCCGCGAACGCCGAGCACGAGCCGGGCGTCGGTCTGCCCTTCCATCGCCTGCATGGCGTTGTTGATGAGGTTGAGCACGACCTGCTGAATCTGGATACGGTCGGCAACGATCGCGGAGAGGTCGGCGTCGAAGTCGGGCACCACCGTCACCCCCCGGTCGACCAGGGCGGCACGCACGACCTCTCTGACCTCGCGGACCACCTGGGCGAGGTCGATGCGCTCCCGAGCCGTAGTGTCGCGGCGCATCAGGGCGCGCAAACGTTGAATGATGGCACTGGCGCGGCGATCGTCGGCCACGATATCGCGAAGCACCTCGGCCAGCATCGACGGCTCCGGACTGCCCCGGTCGAGCATCCGCAGCGCCGCCTGCGCGTTGCTCAGCATCGCAGCGAGCGGCTGATTGAGCTCATGAGCCAGGGCTCCGGTCAGCTCGCCGAGCGCGCTGACCCTGGCGACGTGCGCCAACGCATCGCGGTGCTGCAACGCCTCGGTCCGCGCGATCGTCTCGGCGGTGATGTCCTGACAGACGGCGATGAACGTTCTCGGACGACGCGCGTCCTCGCTGCGTGGCGCGACCCGGACCGTCCAATGGCGATACGAGCGGTCCTTCGCCTGGATGCGGAACTCGGCCGAGACGCCCTGGCGCCGCTCATACACATGCCGCTGGACGTCGGCGACGACACGCTCACGATCCTCGGGGTGCAGCTGTCCCGCCCAGCCGTCGATCGTGCGAGGGAACTCCCCTCGCTCGTACCCGAGCGTCTCGTCCACCTGCCCGAACCAGACCACGGCGCCGCTCCGGATGTCGACCTCGGCGATGATGTCGGCGCCCAAGGTCGCGGCAATCCTGAAGCGCTCTTCGCTCTCGCGAAGCGCCGTGTCAGCGGCGAGGCGGGCCGAGACATCGCGGACGGTGATGACCACCACCAGTCCCTCGTCGGTCTGGAGGGGATTCAGATCCGCCTCGGCCGGGAACCGACGACCTCCGGCCCCGATCGCCTCGACCGGGGGACGCGGCCCCGGATCGGACGAGGGCGCGGACTCGTCACCCACCACGCCTCGGTCAGCATCGAGCAGACGACGCAACTCGGCGTGGCCCGGCACCAGCTCGTCGAAGGCCAGCCCGAACAGCGCGCCGCCGTCATAGCCGAAGAGGCGTTCCGCCTGCCGGTTCACGAAGGCGATGTTGCCGTCCGCCCTGACCGCGATCAGGGCGTCTGGGGCCTGCTCGAGCAGCTTCCGCAACCGAGCCTCACTGGCTCGCGCGGTGTCCTCGGCTCGTTTCCGCTCGGTGACATCAATGAGAAATCCACGAATGATCGCCGGCTCGCCATCGACCCGCTCCACGGCGACCACGTCGTGCAGCCAGAGCACCTTCCCCTGGGCGCCCACCATCCGATATTCCAGCTCGTACGCCTCACGCTCGACCAGCGCCTCCTCGCGGAACCGCAACACCCGCTCCCGGTCATCCGGATGCAACCGAGTCAACCAGAAGGCTGGCGTGTACCACTCGTCGAGCGGAAAACCGAGGAGTCGCTCCGCCTGTGACCCCACATAGGTGAAATCGCGGGTCCGCGCGTCAGCTTCCCACTGGATGATGCTGGTCGCCTCGAGCAGACGACGGAAACCATCGGCTCTCGGGTTGGCGCCTGACCCGGCGGCAGGGGCCGGATCGTGGTCAGCGCCCGACGCGGGCATGGTGGACTCGGTCATGGAGCTGGGGAAAATCGCGTCTCGGCTCATCCTACCTCCGAGCGGTCGCGCCGGTATCACCAGAACGGGCGCCCGAGGGCGATGTAGAAGGCCGACGCCCCACCCTGGCCAATGCTCCCACTGACCACGAGAGCACCGAGAAACGTATCGACCACCATGCCACCAGCGATGTCGGACCGCAGTCGAGCGTGGCGCCGCCAGCCGTCCGCGGCGACGTCATCGAGCGCGGGAACCAGAACGAGATCGGCATCTCACGCGAGCACGGCACGCGTGCGCTCGACCATCATCACGCCGATCGCCTGGTTGGCGACACCCACCAACGAATCGAGCGCCTCCCGGCCATCGAGCGGAGCGCTCACGTCGACGGCGACGACCACCTCCGCCCCCATGCGTCGGACGAAATCGGCGGGGACGTTGTTGAGCAGACCGCCGTCGGCCAGTACGCGCCCATCACGGACCACTGGCTGGAAAATGCCGGGGATAGCCATCGTGGCGCGGAGCGCCGAGGCGAGAGAGCCGGCGGCCAATTCAACCGGCACGGCCGACTCGAGGTCAGTCGCGACAGCGCGGAAGGGCGTCGGGAACTCGTCGAAGCTGATGGTCACCGGATAGGGCAACGACAGGCGGCTCAGGAAGAGCTCGACCGCGTGTCCGGGATCGAGTGAGGGTGCGAGTCGGAGGCCGTCGCGGAGTCCGAACTCCAGCCGGACCGGAAACTGTCGTCGGTCCTCCTTGCGGCGATAGCTGCGAGCGGCATACGCCACCTCGCCCCGGAACATCGCATCCCAGCCAATCGACTCGACGAGCGCTCGTACCTCGGCCGCATCGCGACCGGTGGCGTAGGCTCCGCCGACCAGTCCGCCGATGCTCGTCCCGGCGATGAGATCAACCGGCACGCGGTGCGCGTCGAGCCACTCGAGCACCCCGACGTGGGCGAAGCCCCGGGCGCTCCCGCCCCCCAGCGCCAGCCCGATGGTCGGACGGCCGGCCTCGGACACCACCCCCTGCCCGAACGCCGGCGCGGCCAGAAGCACGACCCACAAGCAGCACAGCGCTCGGAGGCGTCCTAAGCTGGACACGAAGTCAGACTTCGATGCCGACCGGGCAGGCGACGCCCGTACCACCGATGCCGCAGTACCCGTTCGGGTTCTTCGACAGGTACTGCTGGTGGTAGTCCTCTGCATAGTAGAAGGGCGGTGCCGGGGCGATCTCGGTCGTGATCGGACCGTGGCCGGCCGCGCGGAGGCTGTCCTCGTAGGTGCGCTTGGACGCCTCAGCGGCCTCCAGCTGTGCAGACGATGCGCAGTAGCTGGCTGACCGATACTGCGTCCCCGTATCGTTTCCTTGCCGCATCCCCTGGGTGGGATCGTGGCCTTCCCAGAAGATTCGCAGCAGCTCCTCGTAGGCGACGCGCGGCGGATCGAAGACCACGAGGACGACTTCGGTGTGCCCGGTCAGCCCCGAGCAGACTTCCCGATAGGTGGGGTTCGGCGTGTGCCCACCCGCATAGCCGACGGCGGTGGAATACACGCCCTCACGCTGCCAGAAGATCCGCTCGGCACCCCAGAAACAGCCCATCCCGAAGACCGCCTGCTGCAGCCCCTCGGGAAACGGTGGCGACAGGCGTCCGCCGGTCACCTCGTGGGACTCCGGCACCGGCATCGGGTCGTCCCGACCGCGCAACGCCTCTTCGGCGGACACAACCCGCTGTTTGTCACCGAACCACATACGTACCTCCAGACTCAGGGTATCTCACGCGACCAGTATGCCCGGTGCACGGCGAGCGCCTCTTCTTCCAGAATCGGTCCGATCACCGATACAGGGCGGCGACCATGGCTGAACAGTTGCCGGGACGATGTCGCGAGACTGCCGCCGGCGAGCGCGCCCATCGCGCCGGCCGAGCAGCCAAAGACCACCCGTGGGATCCGCGACCAGTAGATGGCGCCACAGCACATGAGACAGGGCTCGGTGCTGGTGTAGAGCGTGGCGCGACTCAGCACGTCTCGCTCGAGCCGCTGGCTCGCCTCGCTGACAAGGAGCAACTCGGCGTGACGTGTCGGATCGGACCGGGTCACGACCTGGTTGCGGGCCGTATGCCGTATGACGCCGTCGGCCACCAACACGGCCCCGAACGGTTCGTTCCCGGCCGTGACCGCCTCGGCGGCCAACTCGATGCATTGACGCACGAACGCCTCATGGATGCGGGCGTCCGCGTCGGTCACGGCGTCACACTCCCAGCACCTGTGGCAGGTCGGCGAGCGACGCCGTCACCGTGGTAGAGGTCTCTGACGCGGCATCGAGATCTGACGGCTCGAACTTCCCGGTCTTGACGAGCACCCCTTGGGCCCCGGCCGCCTCGCCCCCCCAGACGTCGGCGCCAAGGTCGTCACCCACGACCACCAGCTGCTCGAGCGGGACCTCCATCGACTCGGCCGCGGCCGCGAAGAACGCGGGACTCGGCTTGCCAGCGACTTCGGCCGTCACTCCGGTGGCGAACTCCAGGGCCGCGACGAACGGTCCCGCATCCAGACAGAGCGCGCCGCCGCGTCGCCAGTATCGATTCTTCTGGATAGCCAGGAGCGTCGCGCCGCCCAGGACGTGGCGGAACACGCGATTGAGCCGGTCGACGGTCCATTCGTCGCCCAGATCACCCAACACGACCGCTTCCGGCTCATGCTCGTCGAGCGTGAAGCCGGAGAACTCCTCGACAATGGCCGGAGCGACGTGCAACGAGATCCGCGAAAGCTCGCGACTCCGGAGCCATGCCGCAGAGGCGCGAGGCGCCGTCACGACTTCATCGGCGCGGGCATCGACGCCAAGACTCCGTAACCGCTCGACCAAAGCCCCTCTCGGCTGTCTCGACGTGTTGGTCGCGAAACGCAGCGCCAACCCGGCGGTCCGGAGACGCGCGACCGCGCGGTCCGCGCCCTCAATCAATCCGCGGTCGTCATACACCGTGCCGTCGAGGTCGAGCAGCACGCCTCGGATTTCGCCAATCGGGGTTTCCATCGTTCGGTCCGTCGCCCTTCTCGCCTGAGACTCGCACAGCGTCAAACGGCGATCAAGTGACGTTTGCGAGTCTTCCCGCGCTGCGCTACCATCCGGCCCATGCGGGTGTCGATCAGCTACTGCAAAGTTTGAAACTACCTGCCCAAGGCCTCCAGTCTGGCGGCCTCCATCCAGCAGGAGCTCAGTATCGACGTGGACGTGGTCGTCGGCGGCCGCGGCCAGTTCGACGTCGCGGCCGACGATACCCTCGTATTCTCGAAGCAGCGGGAACACCGCTTCCCCGAGGTTGACGAGATCGTCACCGCGCTCCGCGCGCTCTCCGCCTAGACCGCTCGCGGGTCGCTGCCCCAAGCCTCGGGGCACCGCACCGGACGGTGGTTCGGGCTTTCACACAATCCGACGTTGACGGTTCCAACCGATCAAGCGCGAGCGGATAATACGAGCGTGCCCAAGAACCCACGTCCGACGTCACGACTCAGCCGGCGGGAGCTGATCGCCGGTACGGTGGGCGCCGTCGCCACCGCGCCGCTCGCGGCCCAGCAGCAGGCCGTCGAGACCACGCGGCGGCCCGGTCGCGGCCCCAACGGGCTCGACCAGCGGTCGCCGTTCGTCACGCCGCGGCGTGACCCGAGTCCGACCTCCTCGCGCACCCCGCTGCAGGATCTGCAGGGCACGATCACGCCGGCCGACCTGCATTTCGAGCGGCATCACGGCGGCGTACCCGAAATCGATCCGGACCGCTATGAGCTGCTCGTGCACGGCATGGTCGACCGGCCGACCATCTTCACGCTCGCCGACCTGAAGCGCTTCCCCGCGGTCTCACGGATCTGCTTCCTCGAATGCTCGGGCAATCTCCGACGGGGCAGCGCCGAAACCCTGCCACAGATGGTGTGTGGCCTGACCAGCCAGACCGAGTGGACCGGCGTCATGTTGTCGACGGTCCTGCATGAGGTGGGTGCGCACGAAGGGGCCACGTGGTTCCTGGCCGAGGGCCAGGACGCCGCGGTGATGACGCGGAGCGTCCCGATGGACAAGGCGTATGACGACGCAATGATCGTCTACGCCCAGAACGGCGATGCCCTCATGCCGGGCAACGGCTACCCGGCGCGCCTGCTGCTCCCAGGCTGGGAAGGCAACGCGAGCGTGAAGTGGCTGCGGCGGATCGAGCTCTCCGACCGCCCCTTCATGACCCGAGAGGAAACCTCGCGCTACTCCGAGCCGGTCGGCGAAGAGGGACAGATCCGCCAGTTCAGCTTCGTGATGGATGCTCGCTCGATCATCACGGAACCGGCGTATCCGACGACACTCGAACCGGGTTGGCACGAGATCCGGGGTCTGGCCTGGAGCGGACGAGGCCTGATCACCAGGGTCGAGGTCAGCGTCGACGGCGGCGCGAGCTGGGCCGACGCCGAGTTGCAGGCGCCGGTGCTGCCCAAGGCGCATGTACGGTTCCGCCACTCATGGCGCTGGAAAGGCGGACCGGCCGAGATCATGAGCCGCGCGACTGACGAGACCGGCTATGTGCAGCCGACATGGGAGGCGCTACGCGCCGCCCGCGGTCCTCGTACGCGCTACCACCAGAATCCGGTGACCTCCTGGACGGTCGGTGACGACGGCCGGGTCCTGTTCGGCGTCGAGAGGCTCCGGTCATGAGAGCCGTTCGCAGCACCGTCATCGGCTTATCGACCGTCTGGCTGCTAGCCACCGCCGCCGGGGCGGCAGCCCAGCCGGCCGAATCGGCGCGCTTCGGATTTGGCCGGCCGGCGACCGAGACCGAGATCGCGGCGCTTGACATCGACGTCGGCGCCGACGGCGCCGGGTTGCCCGCGGGTCGGGGGCAGGCGACTGACGGCGCGCTCGTCTGGGCGCGCTCGTGCGCGGTGTGTCACGGCGCGTCGGGCGAGGGCGGCACGGCCGGACCGGTGGTGGGTCGTGGCCATGGCCGTCCGACCGTAGGGAGCTACTGGCCCTACGCCACCACACTGTGGGACTACATCAATCGGGCGATGCCACGGAACCGGCCGGGGACCCTCTCGGCGGACGACGTCTACGGCCTCGTCGCCTGGATCCTCGCGAAGAACGAGATCGTCGGCGACACCGACGTGATGGACGCCGAGACCCTCCCCGCCGTCGTGATGCCGGCCCGCGACCAGTTCGTTCCGGACGACCGTCGCGGCGGCCCCGAAGTCCGCTGATGCGACGCCGGCGCCCGTCACCCGGCCGCGCCTGCCTACTTCTCGGGTGCCTCTGGCTCGTCGCCGTCGGGACGGACGCGCAGCCAGCCCCCCCGTTCGGCCAGGCCGGCAAAGACGTCGAGTGGGTGCCCACTCCGGACGTCCTGGTCGACACGATGCTCGACATGGCGGCGGTGACTCCCGACGACCTCGTCGTCGACCTGGGGTCCGGCGACGGCAAGACCGTCATCGCCGCCGCGCGACTGGGGGCGAGGGCGGTAGGGGTGGAGTACGAGTCGAACCTCGTCGACTACTCCCGGAGCCGAGCCGCCGCGGCCGGGGTCGACGATCTCACGACCTTCGTCGCGGGCAATCTCTTCGACTTCGATCTCTCTCCAGCGACCGTCATCACGATGTTCCTGTTACCCGATCTGAATATGCGATTGCGACCGGTGTTGTTCGATCTGGCCCCGGGCACGCGAATCGTCTCGAACACATGGGATCTGAGCGGCACCGAGGACGACCTCGATGCCCCCGGCTGGGTGCCGGACCGCACGATCGTGCTGGACCCGTGCCCCGGGTGGTGCACGGCGCACCTCTGGACCGTGCCCGCCAAGGTGGCCGGCCGCTGGCGGACGGCGGACGGCGGACTGGAGCTCGAACAGGAATATCAGATGGTCTCGGGCCAACTTCACACGGCCGCAGAGAGCTTCGAAGTGCGGCACGGCAAGCTGGTCGGCAGGCGGCTGAGCTTCACCGTCGGCGACACGACCTATGAAGTGACGGCCCAGGACGACCGTCTCAGCGGCACGGCCACGTCACCGGGCGGTCGAGAGAACTGGGACGCTTCCCGCTAGGCGGTGCCGGAGCCCGCGCAGTATCGGGGCTAGTACCCGATGACCGAGCCGTCCTTCCGCGGATCGGTGCCACCATGCAACATCCCGGTCTCGGGGTGGATCATGATCGCCTGGTAGCCACCCATGCCGCCGCCACCGGCACGGCGGACGTCGTGGCCCATCCGTTCAAGCTCGGCGATAACCTCGTCGCTGACCCCCGGCTCGACGAACACCCCGCCCCCGTGACGGACGCGGGCCGCGTCACCGGCCTCCTGCAGATTCATGCCGAAGTCGATGATGTTCGACAGCACCTGGGTGTGCCCTTGCGGCTGCATGTTGCCGCCCATGACTCCGAAGGCCATGAACGGCTTCCCGTCCTTGGTGACGAAGCCGGGCATGTTGGTGTGCAGCGACCGCTTGTGCGGCTGGATCTCGTTGTAGTGGCCCGGCTCGAGAGAGAAGCCGGAGCCGCGGTTCTGGAGCGCGAAGCCGAGGTCGGCGGGCACGACCTTCGAGCCAAAGCTGCCGAAGATGCTCTCGATCAGCGATATGGCGTTGCGGTCCTTGTCCACGACCGTGAGATAGACGGTCTCGGTCGGATCACCCGCGTTAACCGCGGTCGAGGCACGATCCGGGTCGATCAGCGCCCGGCGTCGTTCGGCATACGGCTTTGAAATG
>CAJWMX010000069.1 GCA_913043805.1 uncultured Acidobacteriota bacterium
TACCTGGCCGCGCTAGTCGGCATGGCACCGACGCCGCCGAAGGCGGCGCTGGTGGGCGGGCTGCTCTATCAGCCCTACTACGCGCTGACCCTGATCGTCGCCGCGCTCGTGGTCTGGGCCGCGCCACAGACCTGGACGTTCACGCGCACCCTGACCCCGCTCCGCGCCGCCTGGTGCCTGGTGTTGCTTGGCGTCTCGGTGAGCCTGATGGCCAGCCAGACCTTCAACCCGTTCATCTATTTCATCTTCTGACCATGCTGACAACACCGGAGGAACGGGAGCGTCAGGCGCGCGACGAGGTCGGGCACACCGCGGTGACGGCGCTCGTCAGTCGCGCCCTGGCTGGGGGCGCGCTCGTCCTCCTGGTCGGCACGCTCGGCTGGCACACGGTGGCGGACCTGCGGGCCGATCCCGGACGCTGGCCCAGGGTGCTCGACCCGCGGGCACTCGCCCCGGTCTGGGACGAGATCTCGTCGGTCGCCGCGACAGAGGGCTGGGTAGATGCGCTCGCGCTCGCCAACCAGCGGGTCGGGGTCAACATCGCCGACTACGAGACCTCGGTCGAAGAACGGTCACCCCTGATCGACGCGCTGGTCCCCACGGTGAACCTCGTCGTCACGGTCTGGCTGCGCGGCTCGACCGAGTCGGTCTACCCGGGCCGGGACGACTGGCTGTTCTACCGACCGGACGTGGAGTATGTGACCGGGCCAGGTTTTCTCGAAGAAGCGACCCTCGCGGCCAGACGACAGGTCGATCCGGAGCAGGAGCCAGAGTCGCTGCCGGCCCTGATCGAGATGAGAGATGCTCTCGAGGCGCGCGGCATCGCACTGCTCGTCGTGCCGGTGCCACTCAAGCCCACCATCTACCCTGAACGCTTCGCCGCCCGTGCCACGGCGCTGACCCGGGGTGCCCAGAACGCCTCCTACGCGACGTGGGTAGCGCGACTCGAGGCGGAGGGCATCGACGTCGTCGACTTGACGACGGACTTCTCGGAGGCACGTCAAACCGCCCCTGACCCGCTGTATCTTCGAGGCGACACTCACTGGACACCGGAGGGCGTCGCGCTGGCCAGCGACCGGCTTGCCGACCACATCGAGGCGCTCAGCCTCGACTGGGCGGGAGCGCCAATCAGTTACTCCACCTCCACTCTCGACGTGACGAACCAGGGTGACACCCTGACGCTCCTCGACCTACCGGACGCGCTCGCCAACAAAGCCGCCGAGGTGGTGACCATCAGGCGAGTGCAAGGACCGGACGGCCAGCTCTGGCAGCCCGATCCGGCGGCCGAGGTACTCCTGCTCGGAGACAGCTTCTCGAACATCTACTCGCTGGACGCCCTCGGGTGGGGCACCGGCGCGGGGCTGGCCGAGCAGCTCAGCCTTCGGCTGGGCCGCCCCCTCGACGCGCTGCGACTGAACGACGCCGGCAGCTACGCCACCCGCCAGATGCTGGCCGCCCAGCGGCAGCAGGGCCGAGACCGACTGGCCGGCAAACGGCTCGTGATCTACCAGTTCGCCAGCCGCGAGCTCGCCATCGGCGACTGGCGCACCGGCTTCCCGTACTAGCCACACCACGCGTGACCGGGAACGGCGGTAACATGGCGCCATGATTCGCTCGCGATCCGGTGTCTTAGCGCTGGCGCTGCTGACACTCGCGCTGTCCACCCCAGGGGCTTTCGCCCAGACAGATTCGTTCGTCCCGGTCACCGACGCCATGCTGCAGGACCCGGCGCCGGAAGACTGGCCCATGTGGCGTCGCACCCTGAACGGCTGGGGGTACAGCCCACTCGACACCATCGACCGGAACAACGTCGGCCAGCTCCGCATGGTGTGGACCCGTGCGCTGAACGACGGCGCCAACCAGGGCACGCCGCTGGTCTATGACGGGATGATGTTCATGCCGAACCCGGGCGATGTCATCCAGGCGCTGGACGCGGCCACCGGCGACCTGGTCTGGGAGTATCGCCGGAACCTGCCTGACGATCTGGACGACTACATCATCCCGTCGCTGTCGGGAATCAACCGCAACATCGCGATCTACGACGGGCTCATCATCAACACCAGCGCCGACGATTACGTGTACGCGCTCGACGCGACGAGCGGGGACCTGGTGTGGGAAACCGAGATTCTCGACTACCGGGAGTTGCCGGCCCACCAGTCGTCAGGACCGATCATCGGCAACGGCAAGATCTTCTCTGGCCGCGGCTGCATGCCGGACTCTGGCCCCGACGCCTGTGTTATCACCGCCCACGACGCACGGACCGGTGAGGAGCTCTGGCGGCGCCGCACCATCCCGCGTCCGGGGGAGCCTGGCGACGAAACCTGGGGAGGGCTGCCCTACGAGGAGCGGAAACACGTCGGCGCCTGGATGGTGCCGAGCTACGACCCCGAGTTGGACCTGGTCTACATCGGCACGTCAGTCACCTCGCCCGCGCCGAAGTTCCTGGTGGGCGGTGTCGACAACACGCACCTGTACCACAACTCGACCCTGGCGCTCGATGGGACAACCGGCGAGATCCGGTGGTACTACCAGCACCTGAACGACCACTGGGACCTGGATCACCCGTTCGAACGGATCCTGGTCGATACCGCGGTGACACCGAGCCGGGACGCGGTCGACTGGATCAATCCACGCCTGCAACCGGGCGAACAACGGCGGGTGGTGACCGGGATTCCCGGGAAGACCGGCATCATCTACACGCTCGACCGGGAGACCGGCGAATTCCTGTGGGCCACGCCATCAGTCAGCCAGAACGTGGTGAGCCACATCGACGGGGCCACCGGAGCCGTGACCGAGAACTCGGAGGTGGTCTTTACCGGGCACGGGCAGGAAGTGATGGCCTGCCCGATCTGGCAAGGCGGCAAGGACTGGGAGGCCGGCGCCTATAGTCCGCTGACCAACCACATGTACATGCCGCTCCGCCATACCTGCGGCCGGGTCATGGTGCAGGCGGGCGCCGGCTGGTACTCGCTGAACGTGCGTTCGGAGATCACGCCCGGAGAGAAACAGCTGGGCACGATCGAAGCGATTTCGGTGGAGACCGGCAAGGTGACCTGGAGCCACGACCAAGAGGCGTTCACGATGTCGGTGGTCGCCACCGGGGGACTCCTGCTGTTCTTCGGCGACTCGAATGGCAGGTTCAAGGCGCTCGACCAGGACAGTGGAGAGCTTCTCTGGGAGGTCAACATCGGCTCGCCGGTGACCGGCTTTCCGGTGACCTACGCCGTCGACGGCCAGCAGTACGTGGCGGTCAGCACCGGCCGCTCGCTAAACACTGGCGCACTCGCCCGGCTGAACCCGAGCCACCGGCCAAGCGTCGGCAACAATCTCTTCATCTTCGCCCTCCCGGAAGCTAGTCGTTAGGAATGGTGAGCTGGCGCCGAGCCCTGGCGGCGATGATCGTCGTCGCGTCGAGCGGCGGGGCGACCGCCTTGGCCCAGCCGCAGGTGGTGTTCCACGGGCGGCCTAGCCTCAAAGTGTCGGAGGGAGCGCTCGAGCGCCTGCCGACGATGTTGAACGAGACCACGGGCGCCCCGCTCGAGGTCGTCATCACCGTAGAGAACGGCCAGTACTTCTGGGCGTCGCGGCGGAACACGCCGATGGGCGTTGCGGAGGGTGAGTCGTTCATCACCTTTGTCGCGCTCAACGGCGGGGGCTATGTCCGGGTCAAGAAGACCGACCTGACCACCACCGACTTCCCCGTCACGCCGACCGAGGAGCAGTTCGACTACGTCGAGCACATCCCCCTCGGCCTCAACAGCGTCATCTACTACGGCACCCGCGTCGACGACGCCGGTCCCTGACTGACCCCGTCAATCCCGACTGCCATCTCAGGTGGTGGAAGAAAGGGTCGGACCCGCCGATGCGAGGCGGGTCCGCGGGTGCGCACAGCGCACCACGCGGCCACGGCGCGGGGCATAGGGGTCCCCGCAAGTGGCCGCGAGGGGCTTGGGGCGAAGCCCCATCTGAGAGAGGAAGCGGAGTGGGGCAGTACTCACGAGATACGGAGGACTGCTAAGCAGTCCCGGGACCATCCGACGGGACTGCCGGGCATCTGGGGCCCCCGCGAGCGACCGAGCCGGGGTGTGGGCAGAGCCCCACAAAAGAAAAAAAACACGTCGCCACCCCCGCCGCCGAAGCGCGGGTTGACGATGTTGTTGAAGATCGAGCCGAACGTGAACCTCCGGTTCACGTTGAATGAGTAGTCGAAATCGGTGTCGAGCTGGCGTTACTGGAGCGCCTCGACGAGACGGAGATCGGAATCAGAGGAGGGAGCAGGCTGGGCGTGCGCGCTCGGCACACACGCCCCCCCAAGGCTTACGACGAACGCCGACACCAGCCACCGGGTCGACGAAGACATCTCGTTCCGTATGACGCTAGCGACCCTCTTCCGCCTCGCGAGCGCGGGCGCCGGTCAAGATGTTCGGCATCCCGTAGTTGCCCTCGTGGCAGGCGTACTCGACGAGCTCGTACTGGGTTTCGTCACGCACATAGGTGAACATCCCGGTCCAGGGGCGGGTGAACACCTCCGGATCGTCGATGGTGAACTGATACTGCAACGTGTCAGGTCCGGTCCGCGTGTAGCGCTCGGTAAGCGTCAGCGCATCGGTGGTGCCCCGGAACGACACGCGGCCGTTCAAGTTCTTGATCTCCACCACGAGCGTATCGCCGTCCCAGTGCCCACGGGCGTCACCCAGCCAGGACGTGATCCCCTCGCCGACGTGCGGCTTCGGCTCAGTCGGGATGACGCGGGTCTCGTGGATCATCTCGCGCTGAACGGCCACGTAACCCGGCCCCTGCACTATCTGCATGCCGTTGTTGTAGACCTGCGGCGTGGGAATCAGGGTCCGCGTGATGCAGCGCACCCACGGGCTCAGGTCCTCGGGGCCAGCGGCGAGCCGGCGCACGCCGGAGGTATCGACACGGTTGGCCATCGCCGCCTGCGCCTCGGCCGTCATCTCGGGAATGCGACCATCGGGTGGATCGATCACCATCGCCACCTGCTGCGACGGCGCGGACTTAACGTAGCCAAGCGTCGTGTCACGCCACTCCGACTCGTAGCCCCAGATGCTGCCAAGGGTGCCCCGTTCGCGACGCGCCGCCGCCTGCTCCGGCGTCAACACCTCGGTGTCGGTCAGATCCTGGGGGCGCTCCATCGGGATCCCGTGGGCGGCATCGCCGGTCCAGACTCCCTGGAAGTCCGGCGCTCCCCACGGGGTGCGAGGCACGGTGTACTCCCGCTGCTGAGTCGTAATGTCGACCACGTCGTCCATCGAGCGGGCTACCCCGGCGAAGCCGGCCTCGACCACCGCGACGCTGACATTGTCCGGCGCCGCGACGAACCCCCGCCGGGCCCCGGTGCGACCACCCTCTGGCACCGCCGGCTGCTGGGTGAACGAGACTCCGGCCTGGGCCAGCTGAGCGCTGTCGCGGTCGACATCATCGAGCTCGAACGCGATGTGGTCGATGGCTCGACCGGTCGTGGCCGCCGGCACCCCGTCCTCGTGCTGCAGAGCAAAGAGCCAGATGTCGCCGAACCGCAGACCGTCGATGCGACCTCGGAGCTGCGCGGCCTCGCCGCCGAAGTGCTCCGAATACCAGGCCAGTGTCGCCGCGGGATCAGTGGCGCTGAGGTGGATGGAATGGAACCCGATCCGGTCGCTGTCCTCGACCAGCTCGATCCGGGTGCCCCACGGGTCGAAGACGAACGCATGCTTGTAGAGCCCGGGCTGATCCCGCAGCGTCGATCCGTCCGGGAACCGCTGCAACCGGACGCCCGCCCCGCCGACCCCCACCGACTCGAGCTCGTTCATCTTCGCGGAGAGATCCGCGTAGGAGAACGAAATGCGATCGATACCGGTCCGCTGGCTGCTCCCGAGCGACGGCTGCGAATCGAAGGTGACCTGCACGCCCTGGCAGTCGACCGAGTCGTCACGATCCGACAGCGGCTGGCAGTCGAGATGACGCGAATACCAGCGCACCGCCTCGGTGGCATCCGAGGAGGTGATATGCACGTGGTGGTAGTCGGCCGCGTCAGCCGCCAGCGGCGAGAAGAACAGCGCGCCGGCTACCAGCGCAAAAGTCGGACGTCGAAACAGCATCGAGATTTCCTTTCCGGATCTACCTACTGACCGTCGGCCTCGCGCGCCCGCGCGCCGCTCAGGATGTTGGGCATGCCGTAGTTGCCCTCGTGACACGCATACTCGACCAGTTCGTACTGGGTCTCGTCACGGACGAAGGTAAAGGTGGCGGTCCAGGGCTGCGTCCATACCGCCGGGTCGTCCATGGTGAACGCGTACTGCAGCGTGTCGGGGCTGGTGCGTGTGTAGCGCTCGGTCATGACGAGGCCCGGGCTGGACCCACGATACGAGCCCCCCTCGTTGAAGTTGGTGATCTCCACGACCAGGGTGTCGCCATCCCAGCGCCCCCTGGAGTAGCCCCGATAGGCTGTCACGTCCGGACCCGGCCTCGGCGTCGGAGTCGTTGGAATGATTCGGGTCTCGTGAATCATCTCCTGCGTGATCGCCACATACCCCGGTCCCTGCACAATCTGCAGACCGTTGTTGTAGATGCCCGGGGACGGCACCTGCCCGCGCGTGATACAGCGGACGAAGATGCTCAGGTCCTCGGGACCAGCCACGGGCGTCCGCCCGGACATGTCGCGGCGGTTGGCGTTGCGCGCTGCAATCGCCTCAGGCGTCATCGCCGGAATACGACCGTCCGGCGGATCGATGATCATCGCCACCTGCCGCGATGGCGCAGACTTCACGTAGCCGAGCGTCGTGTCACGCCACTCCGACTCGTACCCCCAGATGCTCCCCAGCGTGCCGCGCTCACGGCGCGCCGCTGCCTGCTCGGGCGTCAGCACGTCAGAGTCGGACAGCTCTTCAGGCCGTTCCAGCGGGATCCCGTGCGCGGCGTCACCGGTCCACACCGCCTGCAGGTCCGGGTCGCCCCACGGAGTCCTGGGCACGGTGTAGTTCGCCACCTGCTCGGTCGTGATGTCGGTGCCGTGGTCGAGCGCCACGTCCACCCCGGCGAACCCGGCCTCGACCAGCGCCAGGCTGACGTTGTCCGGACCGGAGACGAACGCGCGCCGCGCGGCGGTGCGCCCGCCCTCGGGTACGGCGGGCGCCTCCAGGATAGAGAGGCCGGCATTCTGCAACTGGCCGGTCAACCCGTCGAGGTCGTCGACCTCGAAAGCGATGTGGTCGATGGCACGGCCGGAGGTGGCGGCCGGCTGGCCTTCGGTGTGCTCCATCGCGAGCAGCCAGATGTCGTTCAGCATGACGCCGTCCAGCATGTCCTTGAGCTGGGCACGCTCACCGCCGAACGTCTCCTGATACCAGTCCAGGGTCGCGTCCGGGTCGGTCGACGCCAGGTGGATGTGGTGGAACCCGAGGGTGTCGCTGTCTTCGACCAGCTCGATGCGGGTGCCCCAGGGGTCGAAGATGAACCCGTACTTGAAAAGACCGGGCACGTCGCGAAGCATCGACCCGTCGTCGAACCGCTGCAACCGCACGCCTCGGCCCCCGACGCCGACGCCCTCCAGCTCCGCCATCTTGGCGGTCAGATCCTCGTAGGAGAACGAGATGTGGTCGATGCCAGTTCGCTGGCTGCTCCCGAGGGTGGGAGTCGAGTCGAAGACGACCTGCACGCCGCTGCAGTCGACGCCATCGTCGCGGTCCGACAGCGGCTCGCAGTCCAGATGCCGCGAGTACCAGGCGATCGCCTCGGTGGCATTCGATGAAATCAGATGGACGTGGTGATAGTCGGCGGCGCTCGCGGCGGCCGGGGTAACGAGCAACGCTGCTGCGAGTACGGCCAAAACCAGTCGTCTGTGGCTCATGACGATCTCCTTAACCACCGAATTCCCTGATCGACAAACGGCGGTGAAGCCACGTGTCCGTGGATCCCCACCGCCGAAGGTCGACAAACGCCGTGAACCGTGCCCTATTCGGGCTCGGTCGGGTCGCGGCCATCACGCGGCGCGCCGGTACCGGACGAGCCGGCGAACAGACGGCGGCCGTCGGGCAGCGTGACGTCGCGGCCGTTGGCCCGGAACCCGCCGTCGATCGCCTGATAGCCCTCGACGAGGATCTCGATGCCTGGCGTGACCGACTGCTTCGACCAGCCGCGGCGCACGAGCGCTCCTGGAGGTCCGGCCTCGATCATCCAGCTATCGACGCTACCGGCATCGTTCTCCACGTCCATGTGGATCCACGAGTGCGGGTTGATCCACTCCATCTTGGTGATGGTGCCTCTGAGCCGGACCGGCTTGTCCGCATCGAACTCGGCCGCGAACGCATGGTGTGCCTGCACGGCTGCTCCGGTCACGAGCACGCCGAGTCCGATCCCGGCTACGACTGTGGCTATCGTCTTTCGCATCGTCCTACCTCGTTGCCTCTGTAGTCTTCCCCGATTCTACCGCTTCGTCGGTGCGACCGTGTCCTCGCTACCGATCTTCCGGCGCAGGCCGGGTGGGCTCGCGGCGCAAATGGCCGTAGAGAAGATCCTCGCTGTACTCGACACACTTGAACTCGAGCACCTGGGCGTTCTCCTCGAGACGACGGTAGAGTGGCATCCGGATGGTCCATGGCTCGGTGAACACGGCCGGATCCTCGATAGTGGCCTCGTACATCAATGCGTTGGCGTTGATCGGCGTGTAGCGCTCCACCACATGCAGGGTGTTGCTGGCGAAATTGCCGGCACGGTCGAACCAGGACTCGCCGTTGAACCCGGCCACGTCGACGACCAGCGTCTCGCCATCCCAGCTTCCATGCGAGCGGCCCATCCAGGAGTCGATGGGCGGCGGCTCCGGGTTGTCCTTGTCCATATGGACCGTCCGGTTCGCATCGGAGAACCCGTAGATGAACATGATCTTCTTGTCACCCTGGATGATGCGGAACGGATAGGGCAGATATGTCGCTCGGGGCACGCCCGGCATGAAGCACTTGATCTCCGGATCGTCGTAGAACCGGTTCTCGAAGTTGCGCTGCTTCTGCTCCAGCGCTTCTGGCCGATAGGGGATCGTGTTGCCCACGACCACGCCCTGACCGGGCGGAATCGCACCGATCGCGCCCATGTCGGGCAGTCCGGGACCGGCCGGATGGTCCTGGAGGTCCCAGTGGGCGGTCCCGATGGCCTGCCACACTCCGTTCAGGTCCGGATTGCCATCGAACGAGCGCGGGATCTCACCCTGCGCCAACGCTCCGGACGGAGCCAGGGTCAGGATCAACGCCACCCCGCCAAGGAGCGCGCACAACCGTCTTGTCATCTTCAATTACTCCACGAAACCGTAACTAGATCGCTAAATGGTTACACACCTAGCTAGGCACGAGCCAGCGCCGCCGCGACCGCACGTCGCGTGAACACCGACACCATCGCCCGGCGATAGCCCTCGCTGGCGTGCAGGTCGTCGTTCACATCCCCCACCGCGGCCCCCGGGTCACCGAGCGCCTCGGCGGTGGCTTCGGGCGTGGCAGCCGTCCCCGCCAGCGCCGCCTCGGACGCGGCCATCCTGGTGGCATGGGTCGACGCCCCGGTGAGGCCGAGCCTGGCGGATGCGATCGTGCCGTCGGACACCTCGAGCACCGCGGCCACGCCGACGACGGCGAACCGGGACGCCCGCTGGTAGAGCTTGGCGTAGGCGGCG
>CAJWMX010000070.1 GCA_913043805.1 uncultured Acidobacteriota bacterium
CGAGTGGTTTGGCGGCTACGACGGGCTCAGCACCTTCGTCCCGTATGGCGACGATGCGCTCTACCGCCAGCGCCCGAACGTCGGCGTGCGCGAGCCGAACGTCATCAAGGTGGACGAGCACTTCGGCTTCCACCGTTCGATGCTCGGCATGCACCGGCTCTGGGACGAAGGCAAGGTCGCCGCGATCCACGGGGCGGGGTATGACCAGCCGTCGTTCTCGCACTTTGCCTCGAGCTCCTACTGGCACACCGGCGCGCCGAACAGCGGCGAGCCCTACGGCTGGTACGGACGCACCGCCGACGCGCTCGACCCCGACGGGACGCCCAACTACCTGGTGAACATCTCGTCCACTCAGAGCCTGGCCGTGCGGGCGCGCGACCACGTGCCGGTGGTCTTTCAGGACCCGACCGGCTTCCGTCGCGACCTGTTCCATCCGCAGCAGGCACAGGTGGGCCGCCTCGGCTCTGGTCAGGAAGCCAAGAACGACACGCACCGGTTCTTGCTCGATGTGAACCAGAGCGCGCGCGAGGCGTCAGCGCTGGTGCGTCAGGCCTGGCAGAACTATTCGCGTACCCGGACCCCCGACCTGCGGCTGCTCGACCTCGACAAGGTCGTGGCGCTCATCGAGAACGACTTCCCGGCGCGCCTCTACTACGTGCGGCTCCGCGGCAGCCTGTTCGATACCCACGTCAACCAGGAGAGCCCGTTCGACCGGCAGGTGCAGTACTGCTCGGACGCGGTCTGGGGTTTCTTCGAGGAAATGAAGCGGATCGGCAAGCAGGACGACGTCTCGGTGTTTATCCATAGCGAGTTCGGTCGGCGCGTACCGGAGAACACCAGCCTCGGCACTGACCACGGTACGGCCAACGTGTCGTTCGTGGTCGGCGGCGGGGTGAAGGGCGGCCAGTACGGGACGCCGCCGAGCCTCACCGAGCTGGTGCTTGGCGACAACCTGCAGCACACCACCGATTTCCGGCGGGTGTACGCATCGCTGATCGACGAGTTCCTGGGCTACAAGCAGCCCGAGAAAGTACTAGGCGGGAATTTCCAGACGCTGGGAATGTTTTAGGACCTAGCGAGTACTGGCAGGTTGAAAGAGGGCCGGCGGGAGCCGGCCCTCTTCTCGTTTAGTGGTCGTTGGCGGCCAGGTGCTCGCGGAGCAGGTCGCGCCCGAAGTCGTTCGCGAAGTCACGCCACACCGAGTGGACGTGGTTTCCGCCCCCCTGCGTGCTGTCGTACTCGATGAGGAACGACGGCCCCTGCACCCGGTAGTAGTGTCCATCGCCTCGCTCGGTGCCCCCGGCCCAAGCGAACCCGATGCTGTCCCAGTCCTCCTTGACCTGCGCGACACGCTCGGCGGCGATGTCGGTGGCCATCGTCGAGGTGTAGGACTCGATGACGTCCATCAGCATCTCCTGCTGTGCGTCGGTCATGGCCGAGGCCTGCAGCCCCGCCGGCGAGAGCGCGTCGATCTCGAGCTCGGCGCCGGTGATGATGTCGTCGGGCGCCTCTTCGGCCACGATGGCGGTCGAGCGCTGCGAGGCATCGAGGGCCTGCACCAGTGCGCGGGCCGTGTCTTCACGTCCGGCCAGCGCGCGAAGCCCGGCGTGCCGGCCTTCCTTCACCTGGGCCGGGTTCGAGCCGAAGAAGCTGGGTGATGCCGCCACCGACCGGCCGTCAACGATGGTGAAGTCGAGTGACAAGTGGTGCCCCTGCACCCGCCAGCCCCATGCGCCGGTCGGGCCGGGCGTGCCGAACACCGAGAAGAAGTACCACTCGGGGTTCCGGTCGAAACGGCCGTTGGTCTCGATGGTGGACAGGATGCCCTCGAGCTCCATGACCGTCGTGGCGGTGAGATAGCCACGCTGGCTGAGCCCGGAGCTCAGCAGGTCGTGGGCCCGCATCCGCTGCTCGGCGTTCATGTCGATGAGGGTCACGCCGTTTCGCGGGAACATCTCGGTCGGGATGAAGTGGAACTTCTCCCGTTCGTCGGACTGGATCTCGAAGGTTGCCTCCGCCCGCTGGGCTGAAGACAGGCTGTCGAGGAAGGCGTTGGCGGCGGCCGCCATGTTTGCGGCAGACCGTTCGGCGGCCACCATCGGGCCGACTACCGCGAGCGCCACGAGGGCCAACGCGACGAGAAGACGTGGAGACTTCAGGCTCATTCCGTCACTCCTTCACTGAAAAGTGGCCTCAAGGATAGCGGTCACCGCCCGGACGCATCAAGCTCGTGGCGGCCAGCGCGGCTCAGCCTTCCGACACCACGAGGTGTCGTTCGATGGTCGGGCCGGGCTCGCCGTCGAGCTCGGCGTAGGGGCCGGCGAAGAAGAGTACGGGCGACCCGGACTGGGGTGGAGCCAGCTGCAGGTCGCGGCCAACCGACCACGCCACGTGGTTCATCTCGAGTGAACCGAACAGTCCCTCGGTGCCGAACTTGCACGTGCAGGACGCATCGACGGGGATCCATCCCAGGCCGGTGGCAAAGAACTCAGCCCAGCAGTGGTAACCGCAGATGTCGCAGTCCTCTTCGCCCGGCACCGTCGGTTCGAGCGCCTGCCCCAGCACCAGCCGCGCCGGAATGCCGACCGAGCGGGCCAGCGAGATGAACAGCGCATGGATGTCGTTGCAGTTGCCGACCGAGCAGGTCATCGCATGCTGCGTGCTGCCGGTGCCCGACTGCTGAGTTGCGTCGTACTGCATCGCGCCGGTCACATAGTCGAACAGGCAACGCGCCTGACGGAGCGGGCTCGTTTCGCCCGCGACGACCGAGTTCGCCAGGGTCCGGGTCGCGTCATTGACGTCCACATGGCGCTCGGGGGCCAGGTGCTGGGAAAAGGGGGTCGGATCACCCAGGGGCCGGACGCAGCTCTCGTGGAGCTCGTGCGTGATCGGGAGCCGCTCGATGTCGTAGCGGATCTCGACGTTCAGCGGTCCGTTCATTTCATCCAGCCGGAGATGGGCCATCTGGTTCCCGTGTCCTGGTTCGCGAGTCACCGACCAGTGGTTGCCGGACGGTAGTTCGCACGCCAGCACACGCTGGTAGGGCGTGTCGGTGATGAGCGGTATCCAGAGGTCCAGACGCCCGATGGTCGAGGCGATGCCGATCCGGTCGGCGATTCCGTAGCGCACGGCGGTGGCCGTTTCGCGAGCGGTCGGTTTGGGGCACTCGGCTACGTTCATCGAGATCTCCAGGGACGGGTCCGATTCTACGGGAACCTGAGTCCGACGAGCGTGCCCGCCACGCGCGGCGAGGCTTCTTGCCCGGGATCGGGTACGACCTCCAGAATAATCCGCCGATCGACCGGGCCACAGTTGACCTCGTCGCTGACCTGTCCGCCGGGGTCGACGATCTCCACCGGGGCCGTCGCCGCGCTGCGGGCCACATAGAACCGGCCCGCGGCTTCTACGACGAACTCCAGTCCGTCGGGCGCGCACCGCAGCTCGATCCACCCGCCACTGACCTCCAGCGTGCCGTCTGACCGCGTCCGCACGGCCGGTGGCCGCGGCGGGGGCGAGGCGGGCTCGTCGGCGGCCGGAGGTGGCGCGACTGGCACGATGGTCCGGGTTCGTCGCCGTGGCGCGTCTCGCCGTCGCTCGTTCTCCACCAGCACCTCGTCGTTCCGCTCGATGGCGCCCGCCAGCGGCGCGAGCCCGCTGGCCGCCCCGGCGTCCGGCATCCAGGTGCGCGCGCGCTCCAAGGTCGTCCGCGCCGCCTCGACGTCGCCCATGTCCAGGAACACCAGACCGAGCGTCGCCCACGCTGTCGGGTCCGTGCGGTCCAGGTCGAGCGCCGAGCGAGCGAATGCCACAGCTTGCGGAAAATCGAGCATCTCGACGTAGCTGCGTGCCAGCGCCCGATGCGTCAACGGGAATCGTGGGTTGAGCTCCATCGAGGTCCGAAGCGTCGAGAGCCGGCCGCCGTGTGCATCCTCGGTCGTGGACTGGGGCGAGAGGGTGGCCAGCAGATAGTGCGTGGCGAAGTCGCTCGAGCCCAGCCGGGCCGCGGCGCCGAACGCTTCGAGGGCGAGGTCGTTGCGCCCCTCATCCAGATGGAGCCGCCCCTTGACGTCCTGAGCCAGGGCCAGGGCGTCGTCCTGCGTTGTCGCCTCGTCGACCATGGCCAGAGCGCCGCTCGGGTCGCCGCCCCAGTGTCGAATCTGGGCGCGTCGCGCCAGCGCTTCGGCCGGGCTCAGTTCGCGGGCGACGAAGCTGGTCTCCTCTACTGGGTCGTCGAACGGGCGTTCCAGCTGTCCGAACACGAGCCGACGGACGTAGTCGGCGAGCTCGGTGTCCATCTGTTCAAGATCACCGACCGCCTGGGTGAACGCCTCCACCTGGTCGACGCCTTGCTGCACCAGCGCCACATACGACTCGAGCGCCCGCTGCCTCACCAGTTCTTCGTTCCCGAGCATGAGGAAGTGGGTGAGCGCCCACGACTGCGCATAGAAGGCCCCGACGTCGCCGGCTCCGTCGTGCGGGTTGGTGGTCAGCGCAAGCAGATCGCGAAGGGCCACGCGGCGGTCCCTGAGGTAGCGGACCGCATCGGGGTCGGGACGGCCGTAGCTTGCCCGGTCGCCGTCGATGTCGGCGTTCGAGTAGAACTCGGCCATCCCCTCACGCAGCCACAGCGGGAGTCTTCCCGCCAGGGTCAGCCGGGTGAGGAGGTGGAAGTATTCGTGGTAGACCGTCTGCCGCCCGGCGTCGAGCCGGAGCACGATGTGGTTCTTGAACGGGCCGGCCCGGAAGATACCACCCGGACGTGGGCCATCGGTGTAGCGTGGGATCAGGTCGGCCAGGTCGTCCCCGTCTTCGACGACGAACACGGTCACGGGACGGAGCGGGTCGTCGACCCCGTCGGGCAGCGTCTGGGCGAAGAAGGCGTGCACCCGCTCCAGATCTCCCGCGACGTTGCGCGCGATGGCCTCGCCCTCCGGCGTGAGTACCGTGAACCGGGGGCTGACGACCTCCGTCCAGTTCTGAGCGGCGGCCAGCCCTGGCGCGAGCGCCGCCAGCACGGTGAGGGCGAGCCGACCGACGGTTGTCCAGGGGGGCATCATTGCCGGCTATCCGGAGGCGACTCCAGGCATCATATCGAACGCCGGTAGACACGGATCGTAACGCCCTCTATCCTGAGTCGGTCGTCGGATATCTGCGTCTCTTGACGCCTTGAAGGGAACTCGTCATGACTACGCGACTACTGGTCGGATTCGTCACGGTCCTGCTGCTATCATCCGCGCTCGCGGTGCACGCGCAGGAGCCGGTGCAGCTCACCCATGGCCAGGTCTCGGGCGTGGAGCTGGAGGGGGGTGTGACCGTCTACCGCGGCATTCCCTTTGCGGCGCCGCCGGTCGGCGATCTCCGCTGGAAGGCGCCCCAGCCACCGACTCCCTGGCAGGGTGTGCGCGCCGCCGACACGTTCGGGCCCGCGTGCGTGCAGGGACGATCCCAGTTGATGAGTGAGGACTGCCTGTATCTCAACGTCTGGACCGGCGCGGACAGTGCCGATGCCGGGTTGCCCGTCATGGTCTGGATCCACGGCGGTGGCTGGAGCTCGGGCGCCAGCAGCGTGGGTATCTATGACGGCGCCGGGTTTGCCGAGAAGGACGTCGTGCTGGTGTCGGTGAACTACCGGATGAACGCCTTCGGGTTCATGGCGCATCCGGCACTGTCGGCCGAATCTGAGCGTGGGGTCTCGGGCAACTACGGCATCCTGGATCATGTCGCCGCGCTGGAGTGGGTGCGCGACAACATCAGTGGTTTCGGCGGCGACCCCGGGAACGTCACCATCTTCGGCGAGTCGGCGGGTGGAGCCAGCATCTATTCGCTGCTGGCCACGCCGCTGGCCAAAGGGCTGTTTCACCGCGCCATCTCCGAAAGCACCTGGATCACGCCGAACAACGTGGCCCATCTCACCCGCCACAACGGTTTCTCTGACAGCGCCGAGGAGCGCGGCCGCCGCGCGATCTCCGCAAAGCTGGAGGAGCTTGGCCAGTTGACCGACGGTGACCTGTTGGTCACCATGCGGGCGATGTCGGCCGAGGACCTGATGGACATGCAGTTCAGCGTGTCACTGGCCGTCGATGGCTGGGTGATGCCCGAGGCGCCGAGGGAGATCTTCCGCGCTGGCGAACACAACGTCGTTCCGGTGCTGGGCGGCGTCAATGACGGTGAAGGGCTGATGTTCGTCCGGCCGAACGGCACCTTCGAGACGCTGGACGAGCAGCGCGCGGAGCGGACAGCCGAGTGGGGAGAGCATGGGCGCGGGATGGCGGAGCACTATCTGGCCACGACGGCGGACCAGCTCTACACGAGCGAAGTGGACTACAACACCGACCTGTGGTTCGCCCGACCGAACCGCGAGCTGCTCAACGCCAACGCCAACGCGTCGGGCGACACGTTCATGTATCTGTTTACCCGGAACCTGCGGGATCCGGCCGACCGGGCGCCGCACGCCATGGAGTTGATGTACGTGTTCCAGACGCTGCCGGGACAGGCGCCGGACACCGACCGCCAGATTTCAGACCTGATCAGCGATTACTGGGTGCAGTTCGCCGCCGCCGGCGATCCGAATCGGAACGGACTGCCCGCCTGGCCCGCGTACGACTCGGGCGAGCAGGCGTATCAGATTCTCGGGGTTGAGGTGGGGCAGGGGAGCGGCTTTCGCCGGGCCGAACTGGACGAAATGGACCGCTACTTCACAGCGACCTACGACAGCGCTCGCTAGGACAAACGGCGGAAAGGACGATGTCCTTCCCGCCCCATGGCCCTAGCCGAGGGCGCGCTCGAAGAGCGCGAGCAGCCGGCTCCAGGCGCGCTCCGCCTGCGCTTCGTGATATACCCGCGAGTCGATGGCGCACCACCCGTGCAGGGCGCCTTCGTAGACCTCGATCTCTGCGGGGATGCCAGCCGCCGCATAGGCCTCTCGCAGCGTTTCCTTGGCCTCCGGCGTCCGTTCATCGTCATTCGCCGCCACGCAGTGCAGCATCTCGGCCTTGGTGTCCGGGATCAGCAGGTGCGGGCTGTCGTCGCTGTCGGTGGCCAGTCCGCCTCCGTGGAACGTGGCGCCGGCGGCCAGCCGGTCGGGCACCGCGGCCACGGTGCGCATCACCATCGGACCACCCATGCAGTAGCCCGTCGTACCGATGCCCTTGCTGGTGTCGGTCTCGTCCTGCTGGTCGATGAAGCTGACGAATGCCCGGGCGTCGGTGAAGTGGGTCGTGGCGTTCAGGTTCTGGGCCATCGGTAGGACGATGGCGCGAGTCTCGTCGTCGGCAAAGCTCGCGCCTTCCTCGACCACCGGTGAGCGGGCATCGCGGTAGAACGGGTTCACCGTCAACACCGAGTAGCCGGATTCGGCCAGCCGTTTTCCCATGACCCGGAACGCCGGCCGAAGCGCGAGGATGTCCGGCCAGACCAGCACCGCGGGATGTTGCCCACTCGACGGGTGGACCCAGTAGGCGTCGCAGTTGCCGTCTGGCGTGGAGATCTCCACGTCGGTTTCGGTCACGGCCTGCGCGTTGGCCACCTCGGGCAGCATGGCGGCGAGTCCGGCGATACCGGCGATGTGGCCGAACTGTCGGCGGGTGATGCCGGCTCGGCGCGCGTACTCGTCCGCGTCTTTCTGGGTCAGTTGGTCACACATGGTCGGTGTCTCCCTGGGTTCGATGGTTACGGTGTTGCCTGGGTGACGGCGTCATCGCCTGGTCTGTTTACCAAGGTCCCCGAGGCTCGGTCGTCCGCGGCTCGACGACCTAGACGACTGTCAGCCAGCCGTGGGGATCGGGGGCCTGGCCGTAGTGCACGTCCTGCAGCGCATGCCGGAGCTTGCTCGTGTTGGGGCCGCCATGGCCGTCTCGGACGGTGATCTCACGTTCCTGATAGACGAACGTCCCCACCGGCGTGAGCCCAGCCGCGGTACCGGAAAGTGCCGCTTCGTGCGTCCCGGCCCACTCGAGCAGCTCGGTCACGGTGAAGTTCCGCTCGCTGACGCGGTAGCCAAGATCGTCGGCCAGCGTCAGGATCGACGTCCGCGTCATGCCATGGAGGAACGAGTCGTCCAGCGGCTTGGTGATGACTTCGTCGTCGGTCAGCACGATGAAGTTGGCGGCGCCAGTTTCCTGCACGTCGCCATCTGGGCAGAACAGCACCTGATGCACCCCGAACTCACGCTGGGCGTCCAGGGTGGGCCCCAGCGCCGCGGCGTAGTTCCCGCCGGTCTTGGTGCTTCCGAGCTGGGCGGTAGAGCGCGCGCGGACGTCGTCGACAAGCAACTTCAGTGGGCGAACGCCCCCGGCGAAGTAGTCGCCAACCGGCGACAGGAGCACGAAGAGCAGCGCCTCCGACGCCGGCGCGGCCGCGGCGCCGATGTTGGGCGTGGTACCCACCAGGGTGGGGCGGATGTAGAGGGAACTCGGAGGTTCGGGAATGTCATCGACATGCTGGGCGATCAGATCGACCACCATGTCAGACAACGTGTTCGCCTCGGGAATCGGGAGTCGAAGCGACTCGGCGCTCTTCCGCATCCGTGCCACGTGGTCGTCGAGGCGGAAGACGCGGGCGCGGCCATCCTGCCACCGATACGCCTTGAACCCTTCGAAGCAGGTACTGGCATAGTGGAAGACGTGCGACGCCGGATGCAGCGCCAGCGGAGCCAGCGTCTGTATGGTCGGCGTTTGCCAGGCGCCATTCTCGAAGCGCACGGTCGCGAAACTGTCACAGAATTCGGTTCCGAACTGACTCATCTCGTTCCTATCGACGGGATCCGGCAGACTGCCGGGGGGCTCATTCTATCAATTGCCTCCTCCGAGCGGAGCCTCGACCTCGAACGTCCGATACAGTACGAAGAGCCATGGACGACCACGCGATTCTCGTCAGCGCGTCCGAGCGGCCCGGAATGCTGTCGCGTCTGACGACAGTGCTGGCCGCCCACGACGTCAACATCACCCACGTCGACATCCACATCGGGCGTCTCACATCGACCATCTATTTCGAGATCTCGGTGCCGAACGGGCGTCTTCCAGAGGTGCTGGGTGGACTTGAAGCGCTCGATGGTGTCGAGACGGTGCAGGAAACGCCGTCGGCCGGTCGAATCTACGGGAAGCGGATCATTGTGATGGGAGGCGGCGCCCAGGTCGGGCAGGTCGCGCTCGGCGCCATCACCGAGGCCGATCGTCACAACATCCGTGGCGAGCGTATCTCGGTCGACACGATACCCCTGGTCGGAGAGGACGAGCTGGCCGCCGCCGTGCGGGCGATCATCCGACTGCCGCGGGTGCAGATGCTCGTGCTCGCCGGGGCGCTGATGGGCGGCGAGATCACCACGGCGGTGGAGGAGGTCCGCGCCAGCGGGCTTCGCGTCATCTCACTGAGCATGGCCGGGAGCGTGCCGGACGCCGCGGACCTCGTGATCAGCGACCCGGTCCAAGCCGGCGTCATGGCCGTGATGGCGGTGGCAGACACCGCGAAATTCGACCTCGTTCGACAAGGCCACAAACGGTTCTGACGTCCTCGTCGCGACGAGCGACTAGTTAGCGCTCAGTCGCGCGAGCCACCACATGCCTCCGACCAGCGCGAGAACGGTGGCGACGAGCAGGGCGAGCGATACCCACATCTACGGGCCGAACGTGAGCGGCGTCTTCTCCGGAGGCTGGGC
>CAJWMX010000071.1 GCA_913043805.1 uncultured Acidobacteriota bacterium
TCCAGAGCGACTCGATCCAGCCGGCGCTGGCGCCCGTGGACCGGCCGCACCGACTGCTGATCCTGCCGGTCCGGTTCTCGAACATCGGCTACGACCGCTTCGCCAGCGACACCGACCAGGACGAGAAGAACCGCGCCTACTTCCAGGACCTGCTCTTTGCCGGCAGCCCGGACGCCCCCGAGTCAGGCACCCTGTCGCACTACTACCGCCATCAGTCGCGCGGCCGCTACAACGTCACCGGCGACATCTTTCCGGTAGTGGAGCTGGCCCAACCGCTGAGCCACTACGGACGCCCACAGCAGGTCTCGGACGGCTCATGGCGAAACGACGCGCGGGCCACCGACCTGGTGGTGGACGCGCTGCGGGCCGCGTACGCGGCCGAGCCCGACTTCCCGTGGGCCGACTACGACTTGTGGGACCCGACCGACTTCGATGGCGACGGCAACCGGGACGAACCGGACGGCTACCTCGACCACTTCATCCTGGTCGTGGCGGGCAAAGGCCAGTCGTCGTGCCACGGGCTGTACAAGATGGGCGAGAAGCTCACGACCAACGCCTCGGCCGACGTGTTCGACACGCTGACCGCCGACGAACAAGCGTGCGGCGACCGAATTTGGCCGCACCGCTTTGCGCTCAGTTTGAATCTGGACAGCGGTCCGAAAATCGACGGCCGGATGAATGTCCGTGGCGGCGTCAACATCGGCAACGGCCTGTGGGTGCTCGACTACAACATGCAGTCGGAGTACACCGAGCCGTCCACCTTCATCCACGAATTCGGCCACTCGCTCGGACTGCCCGACATCTACGCGAGAGCGACGAACAACTCGACCGCCTCGTGGGAAGCGATGTCGAGCACCGTCTCGCCCGAACCGCAGGAGTTGAGCGCCTGGTCACGCACCGTATTGGGCTGGCTCGATCCGTGTGTGGTCCGCCCATCCGACCTCGGCGGCGCGGGCTCCGGCTCACTCCATCTGAAGACGATGAACGACTGGAGCGGGGTGGACGGCTACCGGACGCCAGAGGGTGTGTGCGACGCCGTGATGGTGATCCTGCCTCCGACGATGCGCGACATCCAGATGGGGCCGCTCGGGCCGGACCAGGGACGTCAGGTGATCTACTCGGGCCAAGGCAACGACATGAACCGGACGCTGAGCCGGACATTCGACCTCAGTGGCGTCGGCTCCGACCAGGCAGTCGAGATGAGCCTCGACGCCTGGTTTGTCATCGAAGCCGAGTGGGACTGCTTGTATGTGGAGGCGGCGCGGCCCGGCGAACCGTTCCGGCGCCTCCTGCCGACCGACAAGGACGCTGTCGGCGACGCCGAGAGCGTGATGCCGTCCGGCAAGGGACACGAGGGCGAGGGCTCGCTCCCCGGGTTCACCGGCCGCAGCGGCGACCTGAATGGGGACGGCAAGGTCGAGACGGCCGCGGGGTGTGACCCGAACGCCGAACGCGCATCAGCGGAAGACCGTGTTGGCGGCGCTGCCGCGGCGGACCCGTGCGAGGCCTCGCAATGGATCAACGCCTCGTTCGACCTCGGGGAGTTCCGGGGCGGCGAGGTGACGGTGCGGTTCACCTACTTCACCGACATGGCGGCGGTCGAGGACGGCGGCCTGCTGGATAACATCGAGATTGCGGCCATCGGATTCCGGGAGGACTTCGAAGGCGCCACCCTCGAGGGCTGGGATGCGCGCGGCTTCACGCTGTCCGGCGGCGAGCACAACCTCCCGGTGCCGCACTTCTACCTGCTCGAGTATCGCGACCCGTATCAGACCTTCGCCAGCGTCAAGAACTACGACGAGGCGTTGTCTTTTCCGGGCTTCACCTTCTTCCCCGACCGAGACGGCGAGATGTCGGCGCTAAACGTGAACTACAGGCCGGGCGTGGTGATGTGGTACTACAACGGCGAGTATCTCTGGAGCCAGAACGAGCCCGCCGAGTCAGGTCCTGGCCGGGGCTTTCTCCTGGTGGTTGACGCCACTCCGCAGGAGTATCAGCTACCGGCCCTGCCCGAGCGCTACTTCCAGACTGAGGACGGCTGGAGCGCCTGGGCGCTCGACGAGTCGGCGCAGCCGCTCCTGCGCGACGGCTTCGTCGACACCATGTGCTTCCAGCGGCCGCCCGGCTACTACTCCACCGACGTCGCGCCAGAGGACGTAGCGCGCTGCGAGGAGATGCTCGTCGACGGCCGCCCACCGATCGAGCAGCTCAGCTGGAACGACCGCACGCTGACCTACAACTACACGATCATCAACGAGTTCCTGCCGGGTCCCGAACGACGAGCCAGAAAGTCCGGCGGCACCCTGTTCGACCTGCGGATCCGGGACGGCGAGACCGAATACCGGCTCTACGACCGGCTCCTCCGCAACATGCACTCGGCTGACGCGCCGTTCTCGGTGGAACCGTTCGCCGACGGCGTCGAGTTGTGGCAGGCCGAGGACGGGGTGATGACCCGCGAGACCGACTTCCCGTTCGCCCCGGTCAGCGAGTTCACCGACGCCCGGCCCAACCGCTACCAGAACCCCCGCCTTCCCTTCGGCGGCGCCGACATCCCGGAGGCCGGATTCGGCTACACACTGCATGCCCCAGCCACCGACGCCCCGGCCGGCAGCGTCGTGCGGATAGACTTCCGGTGGCGCTAGCCTGGCGCCGGAGACCCGGGTCGTGCTCAACTGACCCGGGGATTTGAAACACTCGTGCCTCTGCCATGACTCGCATCGCCATCACCGGAGCCAACAGCGCCGTCGGCAACGCCCTGCTCACCGAGTTGGCCGGCCAGACCGACACGTCGGCCGTGGCCATCGTGCGGCGTGACGGCGCCCTCGACGGATTGCCGTCGGCGCCCTCCATCACCACCGCCGTAGCGCGCTACGAAGATGGTGATGCCCTCCGTGCCGCGCTCGACGGGGTGAGCTGCGTCGTGCACCTCGCCGGCATCCTGTTCGAGAGCAAGACCACGACCTACCAGAGCGCGAACGTGGAGACCACGCGGGCGCTGGTGGAAGCGGCGACCGACGCCGGCGGGCGGCACCTGATCTTCATCAGCTCGATCGGCGCCGACCCGGCCTCGCCGAACGGTTACTTCCAGTCGAAGGGCAAAGCCGAGGCGCTGGTCACCGGCGCCTCATTCGCGGGCACCGTCATCCGGACGCCGCTACTGCTCGGACCGGAGATGGCGGGCGGCAAGGCGCTGGTCCGCACGGCGTCACAGGGCTCGGTGAAGACGCTCGGTGGCGGAGCCCACACCCTGCGCCCGCTCGACGTCGATGACCTCTCGGCGGCCATTCTCGCGGCCGCGGCCCAGGACGAGCCGGCCGACGCGGCGGTGCACGATCTGGTCGGCCCGGCCGGTGTGACCTATCGCGCCCTGATCGAGCAGATGGCGGGACTGCTGGGCAAAGAGGTCGCGGTCGGCTCGACGCCGATCTGGCTCGCCAAGCTGGGCGCAGGCGCAGCCGGGCTGTTCCGCCAGGGCGGGATGACGCCGGACGTCATCGACGTGATCACGTCGAGTGAGGACGTCCCCCACAATGCCGACGGCGACCTGGCCATCACGCTCACCCCGCTGACCGTTACCCTGCAGAAGCTCGTGTAGGGCCCGCCTGAATGGAGTAGCCTCTGTGGGGCAGGGCTTCAGCCCTGCCATCGCAGGCCTGAAGGCCTGCCCCACAGACCCACAGTTCATGACGACATCCGAAAACGACACCACGCAGCCACCGCCAGAAGGCGCCCCCGAGAAGGGCAAAGGTCCAGGACGCATCGTCTTCCTGCTGCTCAGCCTGGCCTGCTTCGCCTATCTGTATTTCCGGCTGAACGGGGCCGCGGCCCGCGAGGGGCTGTCGCTGGTCGACTACATGGTGCAGGTGTTCACCGGGGTCCAGTGGGGCAGCTGGATCCTCCTGATGGTCGCCTATTCCGGCTTCTACTTCCTCATCGACACCCTGGTGGCCACCAAGGCGATCACCTGGTTCGTGACGCCGATCAAGTACGCCGACATCCTGCCGATCCGCGCCAGCGCCTACATCATCTCGATCTTCAACGAGCAGATCGGCAAGGGCGCCATGGCCTACTACCTGAACAAGCGGCACCAGGTGCCCGGGTGGGAGGTGGGCTCGGTGATGCTCTTCATCATGTTCAGCGAGGTGTTCTACCTGCTGACCTGGGCTATGGTCGGATTCGCCTTCAGCGGCGGCGACCTGCCCGACGCCTTCGGGCTGATCCCGTACATCTCGGCCGGCGCGGCGGTGATCTTCGTGCTCTGGCTGCTCTACTTCCAGGGAACGCTGCTCCCCTCGAACACGCTGCGTGACAAGCCGATTTTCCACGCGTTCAAGACGGCGCGGCTGAAGCACTACGTCGGCTTCCTGCTCCTGCGGTCGCCGGCCTTGCTGGCCGCAGTGGCCGTCTACACCGTGGCGCTGCAGCTCTTCGGGGTGGAGGCGTCGTTTCTCTCGCTCCTCGGCTACTTGCCGGTGATCTTCTTCGCGGCGGCGGTGCCGACCCCGATGCGCGCGGCCGCCATCACCTTCTGGGTCATCCTGTTCCCCGAGAACGAAGGTCAGATGGCGGCGTTCGGGTTCGTCCAGCACAACTTCTTCATCTTGTTCAACGCGCTGTTCGGCGTGGCGTTCTGGCGGCGGGCCCAGCGCGAGCTGTTCGGCGAGTGACGGCCCACCTGCTGACCGGCGCGCGCCTGCTGGCGGTGGCGCCGGTGGCGGTCGCCTTCGCGCGCCCGGGCATCCTCCATCCGCTGCTGGTGGCGGACCTCATCCTGCTCGCCATCGTGACCGACCTGCTCGACGGCAAGGTGGCGCGGCGACAGGGCACCGCGTCGGCCAGTGGGATGCTCTTCGACCACGTCACGGACTGTCTCTTCGTCAGCGCCGGGCTGGCTGGTGCCGCTCTCGCCGCTCGGGTCCCGGTGCTGCTCCCCGCGCTGATCGTGGTGGCGTTCAGCCAGTATGTCTTCGACTCGTATGTGCTGGACCGAAGGAAACAGCTCCGGATGAGCGCCATCGGCCGCTGGAACGGCGTGTTCTACTTCGTGCCCCTGTGTGGCGTGGCGCTGGTCGACCTGGCCAACCTGGTACCGATACCGCTCGCCGCGACCGCCCTGGAATCTGCGACCCTACTCGTCGCCTATTCCCTGATCGCCTCGACGCTCGTCTCGATCATCGACCGCGCCACGGCGTCGGCGCGGTGATTCACGTCGGCGGGACTGAAGTCCCGCCCTACAGAGGCTTGTCGTCTAGAGGGCTGGTTTCTGTGGGGCAGGGCTTCAGCCCTGCCAATGGCAGGCCGACGGCCTGCCCGTGAGCGGTGCGCTTCTTGCTCCGATCCAAGCATGACCGTCCGCCGGCCGGGTCGGACGCCCGGGTTCCCGTACCGTGGCCAGTTCACCTATCTGCTGACCTGTTGCACCGAATCGCGACGGCCGCATCTTGCGGAGCCCTCGACTGCCGACCAGGTCCTGTCACAAATACGACGACCGGCTGCATCCCACCAGTTCGCGCTGGTCGCGTACTGCTTCATGCCGGACCACCTCCATCTCGTCGTGGAGGGGCTCTCCTCAGACTCCGATCTCCAGCGGTTCGCAGCCTCCTTCAAGCAGCACAGCGGATACCGGCACCAGCGGAGGCGCGGGGTCCTCCTGTAGCAGGACGGCTACCACGACCGTGTGGTCCGCTCCGGAGAAGGCCTGGCAAAAACGGTGGCCTACGTTCTGAACAACCCTGTTCGAGCCGGGCTCGTCGAGAGGCCAGAGGACTATCGCTGGTCAGGGTCTTACCGCTACTCGACGGTCGAGCAGCTCAGTTCAGAGCTCGACCGCTCGCAGGGCTGAAGACCTGCGCCACAGAGTCGTCCCGCCCTAAAGAATCGCGATCAGGATCGTGACTCGACGCGGAACGACCACCAGTGGTCAGGGCGCGGCGTGCCGGGGGGAGGGGCGCCGTTGGCGGGGGCTTCCAGCGCGTTGAGCTTGGTGACGCGAGCCAGCCAGGCCCGGTCGAGCTCGGCGGGGGCCATGACGCGGGTGAGCTGCACCGGATAGACGGTGCCCTCCAGCCGCAGGCGAGCCCAACCGTTGCTGGCCGCGCGTACCGACCAGTACTTGCCGTCACACTGCGAGCAGCTCAGATAGAGCCCGCCATCCGGGTCGGCCATGCAGTTCAGGTTGATCGAATGGGGTCGGATACCGGCCAGGATCTGGATCTGGCAGAGCGTCACATCGTTGGCGAAGGTCCAGTCGGACACCGGACCGTCGGCCGCGCTGCCGAACAGGTACATCCCCGGCGTCCGTTCGCAGGGGCAGACCGCCGAGAAACCGAGGGACCCCAACGCGATGACGCCCACCACGATCGCGGGCACGATGAGCTTCAGCCCGACAGTCGATGCTCCAGCCACGCCTACCCTCCTTCGAGTCCAGGTCTGACCAGTGTGTCGCTCGCGCCGGCCCGCGCCCACCCCGGGGCCGGGGTTTGCACGATCGGCGCCAGCGTCACCGCTTCGAACGACCGTGCCACCTGCTCGGACGGCGGCGCGCCATAGCTCGTCGTGCGTTGCCGGGGACGTCGCCCGGCGGACACGATGACCGCCTCCATCTCGGACGGCGGCAGCTCCTGCCCGAACCCGGCGCCGGCGGCGCGCGTGATGCTCTCGTTCATCAGCGTCCCACCCAGGTCGTTGACTCCCGCCTCGAGACAGGCGCGGACGCCCCGCGGCCCCATTTTTACCCACGATGCCTGGATGTTGGGAATGACGGGATGGAGCGCCAGTCGGGCCACGGCGTGCATGAGAAGCGACTCCCGGAACGTCGGGCCGCGGCGGGCGTTCCCCTTCACGTAGATCGGGGCCTCCATGTGCACGAACGGAAGCGGCACGAACTCGGTGAAACCGCCCGTCCGCTCCTGCAAGGCCCGGATACTGGCCAGGTGTCGCGCCCAGTGTTTGGGTCGGTCGATGTGTCCGTACATGATCGTGGCCGTGGTGCGGAACCCCACGCCGTGGGCCGCTTCCATCACCTGCAGCCACTGCGACGCCGACAACTTGTCGGGGCACAGGTCCGCCCGCACGTCGTCGTGCAGCACCTCGGCCGCCGTCCCGGGCAGGGTGCCGAGCCCCTCGGCCTTCAGCCGGCCCAGGTAGTCGGCGAGCGGCAGATCCAGGGTGGCCGCGCCTTGCCAGACTTCGAGCGGCGAGAAGGCATGGACGTGCATCTCCGGCACCGCGGCCTTCACCGTCCGACAGATGTCAAGATAAGTCTCACCCGTGTATTCGGGGTGGATCCCGCCCTGCATGCACACTTCGGTGGCGCCCCGCTCCCAGGCCTCTTCGGTCCGGCGCGCGATCTCCGCCAGGTCCAGGTCGTAGGGCGCGCCCCGCAGGTTCTCGCTCAGCTTGCCCTTGGAGAAGGCGCAGAACTGGCACTTGAAGTAGCAGACATTCGTGTAGTTGATGTTGCGGTTGACGACATAGGTCACGTCGTCGCCGCACACGTCGCGGCGGAGCTCATCGGCCGCACGCACCACGGCCACCAGATCGTCTCCGCGGGCGGTGAAGAGGGTCGCGATCTCCGGCTCGGTCAGTCCGCCCCCGGCCAGCGCCTTCTCCACCAGGGCCTCGGTCTGGGGCGCGGCGATCGGGGGCTCGGCCCGGTCTAGCCGCGCCAGCTGGTCTCGCGGCAGCTCCGCATCCGGGTCGCCCGGCGCCCAGGCGCCATCGCGCGCGAACCCCTCCCCGTCCGACGCCTGCCAGATGGCGGAATGGAGGCCTGGCGCCACCCAGCGGTGCAACTGGCGGACGTAGGACGGATAGACGGTAAGCCGCTGGGTCAACACCTTGCCCTGCCGCTCGGTCTCCACCGCCAGCCGCTCGAGGTGCGGCCAGGGCGCCTCAGGGTTGACGTGGTCCGGGGTCACCGGCGACACACCACCCCAGTCATTGATCCCCGCCTGGATCAGGGTGCCGAAGGTGTCCGGCGACAGGTTGGGCGGCGCCTGAATCGCCATCTCCGCCCCAAAGAGGAGGCGAGCGACGGCGACCGTCCAGAGCAGGTCGTCGAGATCCGGCTCCGGGGCATCCACCATCCGGGTATCCGGCTTGGCCCGAAAATTCTGGATGATGACCTCCTGCAGGTGCCCGTAGCGGTCGTGGACCTCACGCAGCGCCAGCAGCGAGTCAATACGCTCCTCGCGGGTCTCGCCGATGCCGATCAGAATCCCCGAGGTGAACGGGATGACCAGCTCTCCGGCCAGACGCATCGTCTCAAGCCGCGCCTCTGGCTCCTTGTCGGGCGAGCCGTGGTGCGCCTGCCCCGGTTCGAGGAGACGCCGCGAGACACTCTCCAGCATCAGCCCCTGCGACGGGCACACCTCGCGCAGCTGCTCGAGCTCGGTACGAGAGAGCACGCCAGGGTTGGCGTGCGGCAGCAGACCAGTCTCGTCGAACACGGCGCGGGCCGCCTCGATGAGATACGAGATGGTCGACGTGTGACCGAGGGCCGCCAGTTCCTCGCGCGCCCGCGGATAACGGGCCTCAGGCTTGTCGCCGAGGGTGAAGAGCGCCTCCTGGCAGCCGGTCTCGGCCCCTTGCCGAGCCACCTCGAGCACCTCGTCAATCGTCAGGTAGGCGCGCTCTCCCGGTCGTGGCGGCTGAGCGAACGTGCAGTAGTGGCACACATCCCGGCACAGCTTGGTGAGGGGGACGAAGACCTTGCGCGAGTAGCTCACCGCTCGGCCGAACCCCTGGTCGCGGAGCGCGGCCGCCTGACGCATCAACGGCGCAAGGTCGGTCGCGCCGACGAGGTCGAGCGCCTCTTGTCGACCGAAACGAGACGAAACGGGGGAGGTGGACATCGGGCGTCGTGCCTAAAGAGAAAGGGCGGTCCAGGCAGGCTCTCCCACCCGGACCGCCCCACGAGAACTGCGGACGAGGTCCTACTGGCCGGCCGCCTGCCGCTCCAGCGAGCGGGCACCACCCAGCATCTGTGGCATCGAGTAGTTGCCCTCGTGGCAGGCATACTCGAACATCGGCAACTCGTTCTTGACCATCGGCAGGTTCACGGTCCAGGGCGCGTTCCAGGTCGCCGAGTCGGTCACCGTGAACTCGTAGTCGAGCGTGCCGTCGTCGACGCGGGTAAACCGCTCGACCAGGCTCATGCCATCGGTCGTGCCGCTCCAGGAGCGCTTCTGCGCGAAGTTCTTCGTCTCCACCACCAGCGTGTCGCCCTCCCAGCGGCCACGCGAGTCGCCCGACCACTGCTGGATGTCGTCGGTCAGGTGCGGCGTGCCGTCGAGCGGAATCACCCGCGTGGTGTGCACCATCTCGGTCAGCATCACCAGGTGATCCGGCGTCTGGAAGATCTGCACGTTCTGGTTGTAGCCGCCAGGCGTAATCGGCGGTCCGGCGTTGAAGCCCTGGATGCAGCGGTCGTAGGTATTCAGATCCGTATAGGTGGTCGGCAGCTCCACGGTGAAGGAGCCACGATCGATGCGCGCCCGCTCACGCCCAGCCTCGGTCAGCTCGGGATAGCGACCGTTGGGCGGATCGATGATGAGTGAGGTGCGATCGATCACTCGGGTGCCGTTGTCCATCCAGAAGTTGTTGTAGCCACCGACGTTGCCGCCCGCCT
>CAJWMX010000072.1 GCA_913043805.1 uncultured Acidobacteriota bacterium
GCAGGTCGAGGAGGGTGAGGTTCTCGGCCTTCTTGTCCCGCATCGCGTCGATGACATCGCCGAGCGGTTCGGGCAACGTGCTCTCGTCAAGCGCGGGCGTTTCGGGTTCTGTCATGCAAGCTACTCGCCGTCAGTGGCGCCATAGAGACCATGGGTGGAGATGTAGGTGGCGACCGGCGTGGGCACCATGTCGTCGACCGGCTCTGCCGCCTGCAGTCGGGCGCGGATGGAGGTCGACGAGACCGCCGGCGTCTCGGCGTCCAGCAGGTGGATGGCCAGCGCGGGCGCATGCACCGGGGTGGCGACCCGCATCCGTGTCGCCAGGGTCGGCAGGCGCCGTCGCAGCGCCTCCACCGGGTGACCGGGGCGCGAGACCACCACGAAATGGGCGCGATCGAACACGGCCGGGTAGTCGTGCCACGTGGCGATTTCTGCGAAGGCGTCGGCGCCCACGATGAAGAACAACTGCGATGGTCGATATCCGGTCTCCGCCAGCCTGGTGAGGGTCACCGAAGTGTACGACGGTTCTGGCGATGCGATCTCCGCCTCTTCGATTTCGAGCCAGGGCGCCGTCGCCGCCGCCGTGAGCCGCGCCATCTCCAGCCGGTAGGCGTCGGCGACCCGCGCGGGCGCGGCCCGATGGGGTGACGGACCAGACGGTAACAGCAGGACCCGGTCAAGAGCCAGTTCGCGCCGCGCCGCCTCAGCCGTGGCCAGATGGCCCAGGTGGATCGGATCGAACCGCCCGCCCAGGATACCGATGCGTTCCGTGCTCATGATGTGAGTAGCGGCGGGTCGATCGGCCCGTCCAGATCGCCGGGGTCGTCGACCTCGCCAGGCTCGGACTGATAGATGGCCCAGACCGCTTCGAGGAGTTGGGGCACGCCCTGGCCGGTGACGGCCGAGATCGGTATCACCCGCAGGCCGAGCGGTTCGACATGCGTGCGCAGCCGCTCGAGTCTGTCCGGCTCGTCGATCGCATCCATCTTGCTGGCGGCCACGATCTGCGGTTTGTCGGCCAGCGTGGCGTCTGTCTGGGTCGCGCGTTCGTCGGCATACTGACCGAGCTCCTGCTGGATGATGTCGAAGTCTTCTACCGGGTCTCGCCCCGAGAACGACGATATGTCCACCAGATGTACCAGCACTCGCGTGCGCTCCAGGTGACCCAGGAACCGGTCGCCCAGTCCGTGGCCCTCGTGGGCGCCCTCGATCAGCCCGGGCACATCGGCCACCACGAAGCTCCGGTCGTCGGACATGCTGACCACGCCGAGATTCGGGCTGAGCGTGGTGAACGGGTAGTCGGCAATCTTGGGACGGGCGGCCGAGATTCTCGAGATCAGTGTTGACTTGCCGACGTTCGGGAAGCCGACCAGGCCGACATCGGCCAGCAGCTTCAGCCGGAGCTTGAGCATCCGGTCTTCGCCCGGCCAGCCCGGTTCGGTGCGCCTCGGCGCCTGGTTGGTGGAGGAGGCGAAGTGCTGGTTGCCGCGTCCGCCGTCGCCGCCGCGCGCCACCACCACGCGTTCCCCCGCCGTCTTGAGGTCCGCGACCTCGACCAGGCCGTCGTCGGTGCTCTCGTAGGCGACGGTGCCGACCGGCACCTCGAGCACGAGATCGCCGCCGTCCTTGCCCGAGCGGTTCGAACCTTGGCCGTGCGCGCCGCGATTGGCGCGGTAGGTGGGGTGGAAACGGAAGGAAACCAGGGTGTTGAGATGAGGGCTCGCGACCAGGACGATGGACCCACCGCGACCGCCGTCGCCGCCGTCAGGTCCGCCCTTTGGCGCGAACTTCTCCCGACGAAAGCTCAGACAGCCGCGGCCGCCGTCGCCGGCAGTCGCCTGGATGTCGACTTCGTCGACGAACATATGGGGCGGGCGTTATGCCTCGGTCGGTTCGACGCTGATGAAGCGTCCCTTCGAACCGTGGTCCTCGAAGCGGACGCGGCCGCCGATCTTGGCGAACAGGGTGTCGTCCTTGCCCTTGCCTACGTTCAGGCCTGCGTTGAACCGCGAACCCCGCTGCCGGACCAGGATCGAGCCGCCGGTCACGACGTTACCGTCGAATCGCTTGACGCCCAGGCGCTGCGCGTTGCTGTCCCGGCCGTTTCGCGAACTTCCTTGTCCCTTTTTGTGTGACATGACCGCCTCAGCTTTCCGTGATGTCGGTGATTCGAACCCGGGTCAGATCCGCCCGGTGTCCCTGCGTCCGGCGCATCCCTTTCCGCCGCTTCCGGCGGAAGACCCGGATCTTGGGTCCGCGCAGGTGGCTGTCGACCACGCCGACAACCTTGGCGCCGTCGACCGTGGGGCTGCCCGCCACCACCGAGCCGTCGTCCTTACTGACCAGAAGCACCTGGTCGAACGTCACCTCGCCGCCGGCGTCCGTGCCGAGGCGGTCCACGTCGATCGTCTCCCCGGGCTTCACCTTGTGCTGGTGACCCGAGGTCTGGATGATGGCGAACACGTGCTGTTCCTTTCGAGCGCGCACCGGCGCGAAAACCCACCACGAGCGCAGCTACCCGTTTAGACGCCGCGCAGTCGGGCCAAGCTCTCTAGTGTAACCCAGACCGGACTCGATTGGCGAGACCCTGCAGGTTTCCGTCGAGGACCCCGCGCATCATCGCCTTCATCATGCTGTGGCCCAGTATCCACCCCACGGGGCCGTATTTAACCCGGTAGTCCATGCCCCACCTGACTGTCGTTCGGCCCGTCTCGAGCGGTTCGACCGACACGTTCACCCGCGCCTCGTCGAGCGGCATGGCCGCCATCTCCGTCAGGCGGACCTGGTAGCTGCGGTTCAGTTCCCAGGTGGTGACTTCCTCTACGACCGAGCCCCCGTTCTCGAAGTGACACCGGCGCCTGGCTCCCACGCCCGCTTCGCCGTCGGTGAGGGCATCCACGGAGGCGACCTGGGGCGCGAACTCGTCGATGTGTATGAACCGTCCCAGTACTGCCCAGACCGCGTCGGGGGGGCGTCGATGGCGAGTGTGCGTTCGTAGCGAATCATGGCTGGCCCTCTGAGTGGTGGCACCATCGCCGCATTCCGCTACGGCAGGAGTCATTGATGACATATCGTGTCACCAATAGTGGTGGGCTCAGAGCATGGACGCCGCGCGGCGGAGGACCGAGCTGCAGTGCTATCTCACCCGAAACGGGCACAGCGACCTGGCGTCGCTGGCGCGCGAGTTCGGGGTCTCGCGCCGAACGGTGATGCGCGACCTCAATACGCTCCGAGAGGGCGGACTCGTCATCGATTCCGACACGGGCCCGGGCGGCGGCGTGCGACTCGACCCGGCGTCGAACGTGCTCCGGCCCCGGCTGACGGTGGAGGAGATCGTCGGGCTCATCCTGACGGTCGAGTATCTGCGGGCCTCGAACATCCTGCCGTTTGCCGGCGCGGCCAGCGCGGCGCTGCTGAAGATCGAGAACACCCTGCCGGAGGGGAGGGTGCGGGAGCTACGTTCGTTCATGAGCCGCATCCTGATCGGTCCACCCGCGCGACCGTACCCGTTTGGTCCGCAGCTCTCGACCGCCGAGCTCGCGGCCATCGAACAGGCCTTCACCGAGCGCGTCAGGGTACGGATTCGGTATCAGGACATCGCTGGCAACCGAACCACGAGGACCGTCGAGCCGCAGGCGCTCTATGTCCGGTTCCCCGCCTGGTATGTCCTCGGCTACGACCCGGCAAAGGAGGTGTTTCGGATGTTTCGGGCGGATCGCATCGTGCGAGTCGCGCGGCTGGAAGCACCGTTCGAGCCGAAGCCGATGAGCGAGGTGCGAGGGAGTATCCGGACCGGATGTTTCTGAGCCGAGGCGGACCGGTTACGCCCGCTTAGCCACTTCGATCCGGACGAACTCGGGAAGGTAGGAGGGCGTGCAATTCTTGGCGACCGGGTCGTCTTTGTACAGGCCGGTCTTCGTACCCAGCGCGATACACCGCGACCGGAACGTCGGCTCGTGCACGCCGATCTGGCAGGCGCAGAAGTTCATGGCCCACTGCACGTCCGGATCGGCCGTCGCCAGGGCGCGCTCGAGCGAGTCGAGCAGCTGGCTGCTGTTGTCGGGTGGCGTCTGTCCGGTCCACCGCAGCCGCGTCTGGTGATGCCAGAACAGGCGGCGCAACGTCGGTGACGCGTTGTCCTCCCACGTCTCGATTAGCGCGGAGGTCTTCCGGCTCTTCATCAGCTGATTAGCCAGGAGCCAGTCGGCCAGTTGGTTCCGCTCCTCTTCCTCGTGCTGGAGGATGTCAGCGGCAAGTGCGTCGATGGCCTCCTGCGTCAACTGCTTCGTGTCGAAGATGAGCGTCGAGAGCAGGCGTGGATGGTGACCGCCGATCGACCAGAGCTCCATGGCGAGCGCATGGTCTCGCTTGATCTCTTTGCCGCGACGCTTGATGTCGCCAAGCTTGGTGCCGGCGGCGCTCAGTTCGGCGGCGAGCTTCTTTGCTGTTGAGATCGCCATTCGCGCAGCCCCTAGCCGACGAGCGGCTTGAAACCGGCGTACGCCATCCGACTAGGGTCGAAACCCGAATCGGACGCTTCGAGCACGGCCGCCATCCGCGGAACGGTGGCGACCTTTTCGCCCGCGCGATCACGGGCCTCGCGCGACTCGAACTCCACCCAACCGAACACGCCGACCTCGTCGTCAGTCGCGCCGGTGGCGTCGATGAACGAGCGGGTGCCTTCGAGGACCAGGTCGTCACCGAGATACTCGCGGTAGGAGAGGGCGCCATGCTCCTTCCAGACCTCCGCGGCCGTCTCCGCGAGTCGGGTGTACTCGCTCAGCCGATCCCGGCGAACGGGGAAGACAAATCTGTCGATGTAGTTGGCCATCAGCAGCTACCCCCTGGCTTCACTGATCTCGAGAAGGTGACCGTCGGGATCGCGGAAGAAGCAGCGGACCTCGCCACCCCAGTCGTGCGGGGGTGTGAGAAACTCGGCGCCCCGGTCGAGCAGGGTGGCGTACGCCTCCTGGCAATTCTGGACCCGGATGGTCATCGCGTGGCTGACTTCAGATGGGTCGGCAGGTGGCCTGAACGTGACGTCGGGCTTGTCGTCGGTCGGCCCTCCGCCGGTCACCGGGAGCAGCCAGCTGCCCTGAAACTGCAGCACACAGGACGTACCACCGTATTCGCGGTAGACCTGCGCTCCGAGAACGTCGCTGTAGAAGGTTCGCGCGCGCGGGATGTCGCTCACCACGAGAATGTGGGTCAGCTCGATGCCGTCGCTTGGGAACGGTGCAGCCATCGCCCTACGAGGAGGTCTTCTTCTCGATCCCGATGATCAGCCCGGCGGCCAACGCGCCCCCGAGGATCTGTCCACCGATGTTCGAGACCGTCCACTGCTCGTACGGTCCGATCAGGCCAGGCCGGGTCATCACGAACATGTAGATGCCCGTCATGACCACGACGACCGCGGCGATTCTGGCGACGAGGCTCAGGCCGTTGGCGAAGTCGGACGCCACCTTCTTGAAGAGCCAGTCGAGGACCAGCGCTCCCAGAAAGATGACCACTGCAGACACGAGCGCAGTCACGAGCAAGAACACCATTGATAGATCCTCCCTGAACTCGGTTTAGGTCGAACGCTACGCGGTTCCGTCTTCGCGAACGTCGACCCCTCGCCAGAACGCCATATGGTCCTTTATGTGAGCGGCGGCTTCTTTCGGCTCAGGGTAGCACCAAGCGCTATCGGCGTTCACCTGATCGCCAACGACCAGGTCGAAGTAGTGGGCCGTTCCCTTCCACGGACACACCGACGTGGTCTGGCTTGGCCTGAGAAACTCCTGCTTCACGGCGGCGGCGGGGAAGTAGTGGTTGCCCTCGACGACGGTCGTCTCGTCACTCCCGGCGATGACGACGTTCTTCCACACGGCCCGCATGTGCGACTCGATGCTCGTCTCGCCGGAGTGACGTCACGGCAGCCAACGACTGACGTGCGCGCAGTAATCCTCGTAGCTCGGGCCGAATTCCCGCGTCAAATGAGGCTCTTCGAAAAGCACGACGCGGAGGTGAAAAAGCACACCCACCACTAGGCCGTAGATGGCGATCTGTGTCGAGCTGAATGAAGCCGCCCAGCCAAAGATGAGTCCCACGATGCCGACGTACATCGGGTTGCGGGTGTGTTTATACAGGCCCCGAACCACCAGGTTCTTTGGTGGGTCGATGGGCGCCGGTGTGCCACGTCCGGCGGTGGCGAAGTCCCAGACACACCAGAGGTAAACGGCGCCGCCCATGGTCAGCAGCATGCCGCCCGCGAGCACGGTCAGCGAGAGCCTGGGGAGATCGTGCGCGAAGGCGAACAGCGGTACATAGACCGCGACTGTGCCCGGGACCACGATCGTGAAGAGCAGATTCTTCAGGAACAGGAGCATCGCCTTGAGTCCCGGTCACGCGCTCCGCAGGATCTTCTCCATCTTCCGTCCCTTGGCATCATCGTCGAACCCACGTGATCGGGTGGTTGACCGCGTTGGCGTCTGGTTGGTCCACACGCTCTGGAGGTCCGGATCTCCCCAGGGCGTGGATTGGCCGGCTGACTCGGCGGGCGTGGCCGCTACTGCCATCGCGACGATGCCGGAAGCGATGTGCGGTCGAATCGCTGAAGTCATGGTTCCGTCGGCCTGCTGTTCCGCCCGATCTCCCTGGCGTCCCTATCGGCTCGTGGCCAGTCGGATGATCTCGTCGGTCGGGGTCGACACCAATTCGGCCGCCGACCTGCCAGACACCCGCATCACTTGAGCGACGAGGTGTACCGCCCCGGGTTTTCCAGAGCGCTCGTTAGTTGACTCCGGCCACCATGGCTGGGGTCTCGTGCCGCTGATAGTACTGCTCTTCGTACTCGGCCGGTGGTACATGGCCGATCGGTTCGAGCAAGCGCCGATGATTGAACCAGTCGACCCATTCGAGCGTGGCAAACTCCACCGCCTCGAGGGGTCGCCACGGCCCGCGCTGGCGGATGAGTTCGGCCATGGCATTGGCGTACGAGTCGCCGCGACTACCCACGGAGGGCTCGATGCCCGCTTCGGCCAGGCGCTCGGTGTAGCGGATCAAGAGGTGCTGCACCCCGCGATCGCTGTGATGCACGAGTCCCGTCAGATCGTCGCGGGCTCGGTCGTACAGCGCCTGCTCCAGCGCGTCCAGGACGAGGTCGGTGCGTAACGTGCGCCCTACCCGCCAGCCGACGATGCGCCGGGCGAAGGCATCCACGACAAACGCCACGTAGACGAAGCCCTGCCACGTGGCGACGTAGGTCAGGTCCGCCACCCACAACTGGTTCGGCCGCGTCGCCGTGAAGTCGCGGTCCACCAGATCACGCGGGCGTTCCGCGATGTCGTCGGGAATCGTCGTCCTGCAGCGCCGGCCACGGACCACGCCGCGCAGGCCCAGCTCGCGCATCAGGCGCTCGACCGTGCAACGCGCAACCTCGACGCCCTCCCGCCGCAGCTGCCGCCAGACCTTCCGGGGCCCGTACACGCGGAAGTTCGTGTCCCAGACGCGTCGGATCTCCGTCTTCAGCCAGTGATCACGGACGATGCGAGCTGGCAACCGTGTCGGATCGGCCTGGCGCGCCTTGTGCTCGTGGTACGTCGCTGGGGCGTTCGGCAACACCGCGCAGATCGACTCGACCCCGTACGCATCCCGGTGCGCATCGATGAACGCGGCCATCACTTCGGTCGGCGGTCGAGCTCCGCCTGGGCGAAATACGCTGACGCCTTGCGCAGGATCTCGGTGGCACGGCGGAGCTGGCGGATCTCACGCTCCTGCTCCTTGAGCCGCGCCGCTCGTCCGTCGTCAGCCCTGGCCGTCGGCCTGTATCACGCTCGGCCTGGCGTACCCAGTGACGCAGCGTCTCAGACGTGCATCCGATCTTCTCGGCGACCGACCGAATGGCGGCCCATTGCGAGTCGTGCTGGTGCTCGTGATCGAACACCAACCGGACGGCTCGCTCTCGGACCTTTGGTGAGAATTTCCTCGGTCTTCCCATGGACCCCATCCTCCCAAGAAATGGAGCCTCCGGGAAACCCGGGGCGGTTCACACACTAGTCTTGGCGGTCCGTTGAGCTGGTGCAGAAGGCTGGCAACCTCCGTTCTGGTCAGCACGACGGGGACGCGCGCCGGCCGCTGAGCGCGCGGAATTTGCTCCAGACTGGCCAACGGCTGACCAAGCACCGCCGAGTAGAGAAAGAGCAGGGCCGAGAGGGTCTGGTTCTGGGTTGATGCCGCGACCTTGCGCTCGGTAGCCAGGTGGGCCAGAAACGCGGTCACTTCCTGCGCGCCCATTTCCGCCGGATGGCGGCGGCCGTGGAATCGGATGAATCGTCGGATCCAGCCAATGTAGGCCTTTTTGGTGCGGGGACTGTAGTGACGAGTACGTAGGGCCAGGCTCACGCGGTGCAACAGCGCTCGTGGCGTTGGTGCCGCAGCCTGGTCCTGGCGAGGGAAGTCGTGTGGCGGAACGGCCATGCCCCTGGTCCACGCGAGAATCGTGCCGTCGGTTGGACGAAGGAGCTGCGGCGCGTGATTGGACTACCGTCGCAGAACGCGCGAGGCGTCCGGGTGTTCGAGGCCGCGGGTCCTGCAAGCCTCGGCTTCTTCTACCTGGGGGAACAGGCTTTTCTCGCTACAATGCCCAGACAATGAAAGCCTCAGGCCGGGCCGTGCTTCGGGTCCTGTCGGTCGCGCTGGGTGCGTTCATCCTCTCGATGGGATGGGCGAAGCTCGGATGGCTCGCCGACAGCACGCCGCTGGTCGACGAGCTCCGCAACTGGTGGGGCAGTGCGCCGCTGGTCAGCCGCTGGTATATCGACTACTTCGCGATGCCGGCCGCTCCGCTCTTCGCGCGGCTGGTTCCGGCGGCGGAGCTGGCCGCGGGCGCCGTGCTGGTTGTCGGCTACCGCGTGCGGCTGGCTGCGGCTCTGTCGTTCTTCATGGTACTGAACTTCCACATCGCCATGGGCGTCATCTTCGAGCTGTCCTACCTGACCAATGCCTATGGGCCCCCGGTCATAGGGGGATTGGCGGCGCTCGCCCTGGGAGCCGAGCGGCGATTGCCCTACAGCCTGTCCAGATAGAGCTCCGCCCGACCCCCAGTAAAGAGGTCAGGCGGAGGTTCGGAATCGGTAGGGTGTTACCGGAGCAGCGTGCGCGTGCCGGTTACGCTCTGGTTGCTGAACGCGCCCAGTACGGACGGGAGCAGCCGGTCCATCAACTCGAAGTAGGACGACAGCGCCGGCGTGTTCTGCGAGGCGTCGTAGAGGATCTCTTCGCGGTGGCGCTCGGTGTAGAGGGTGGCGCCAGATTCGCCATCGATGAAGATGAACTTCGGGCTCAGCACGAACCCGCGGCGGTCGCGGTAGACGCGCTGCGGCACGGTGCGGCGGCGGCCGAACGAATCGTAGACCTCGCGCTCGCGGGTCACCATGCCCGACCGCTGGTGCGGCGAGAAGTAGACGGTGCCGGTCAGGATCAGCGGGTTCTGATACTCCTCGCCGAGGTCGCGCCAGTAACCGACATTGGCGAAGATGGTTTCGTAGCTCTCGAGCTCCTGCTCGGAG
>CAJWMX010000073.1 GCA_913043805.1 uncultured Acidobacteriota bacterium
GCGGATGGACAACCCTCCCGCCCCGTCGACCCTCCCGGTCAACGCCGACCAGGCCGAGTGTGGCGACACCGTGCCGAACGAGGAGATCGTGGCCGACGCCGCCGGAGGCGTCGCCAATGCGGTGGTTCGGCTGACCGGGGTGGCATGGCCGGAGGGGGTGACGCCGCCCAAGATCGACAACATCGGCTGCCTGTTCGTGCCCCATGTCCAGATCGCGCCGACCCGGTCGATGCTCCTGGTGACCAGCCAGGACGAGACGCTCCATTCCACCCACTCCTATGACGACCGGCAGCGGACCGACTTCAACATCGCCATGCCGTTTCCTGGCATGGAGGTCAATCGACCGCTCCGTCGTCCGGGTGTCGTGCGGATCGAATGCGACTCGCACGGCTGGATGCGCGCCTGGATCGTGGTCAGCAACGATCTCGGCGCGGTGAGCGGCGCCGATGGAGTATTCACGATCGAGCAGGTCCCGGCGGGCACCCACGAGCTGACGATCTGGCACGAGGCGCTCGGCGCCGTGCCTCAGACGATCACGGTCGAGGCGGGGCAGACGACCGAGGTCGAGTTCACCCTCGCCCCCCAGTAGCGGATCTAGCCGGCCCGGTCGGCCTTCCACTGCAGGCCGGCGTTCAGGATCTGCTGCAGCAGCGCCTCGTAGCTGACGCCTTCATGATGGGCTGATTCGGCGAAGTCTTCGCCGTAGGCCAGTTGAGGGTTGGCGTTGGCTTCGAGCACCCACGGTTGCCCGTCCTCATCCAGGCGGATGTCGATTCTGCCGTAGCCGTTCATCTGCAGCAGGTGGTAGACGCGCTTGGCCAGGAACTGCAGATACTCCTCCAGGCCCGGACGAGGCAAACGCGCCTTGCCGCAGCGGATGCCGTGCTTGGCCTGATATGCGGAGCTCCACTTCACCCTGGCCGTCGCGATCCGGTGAACGCCTTCCGGCATGTTGGTGAACTTCATCTCCCACACCGGATAGGTGTGGAGCCTGTCGTTGCCGATGACGCCCACATAGAGCTCGCGTCCCTTGATGTACTGCTCCACGATGGCGTCGGTGCCCAAGCCGTCATGGATGTAGAGCACCCGCTCGCGGAGCTTGGCGTCGTCGTTGACCACCGAGGCCTGTGAGATCCCGAACGAGGCATCCTGGGTCAGGGACTTGACGATGAGTGGAAAGCGAAGGCGGGCCGGGCGCCGTATCAGGCGACCGATCGGGAAGATGGCGAATGCGGGCACCGGGATGCCGTCGTAGGCCAGCACCTTCTTGGCCAGCGCCTTGTCACGGGTCAGGATCAGCCCGCGCGGGTTGCAGCCGGTGTAGCGCAGACGCAGCAACTCGAGATGACTGACCACGTTCTGGTCGAAGGTACCGACCTCGTGGAATGCTTCCATCAGGTTGAACGCCAGATGGGGTCGCACCTCGTCGATCGAATCCCTGATGGGACCAAGCTCGTCGGCCAACCCGAGCGGGTAGACGTCGTGGCCCATGGCGGCGAGCGTATTGGTGACGTCGTATTCGGTCTTCCAGAGCGCGTTGACCACGTCCACACCCCGTACGTCCTCGGGCGGGACCATGTAGTCGTGCATCAAGGCCAGTACGCGGAGTTTCTTCACAATGCGATCCGATGGCGGCCGCCGTGGAGGTAGTTCATCGTCTGCACGGTCAGCAGCACCATGAAGTCGAGTTTGCTGCTGTCCTCGGGGTTGGCCAGGTGCAGCTTGAGCACGTCGCAGCGTTCGATCATGTCGTTGAGCACCTGATCGATTCGATACTGATATTCGCCGGTCCACCGCGCCACCCGTCGACGGACGTCCCGGCGCACGCGAGTCAGGAACCGAGCCGCGGTCAGGTTGCCCGCATGCTCCGGCGCGTCCGAGAAGAGCCGTCGAAGGTCGCGGTCGTAGAAATTGGGGTAGTCGAGACCGAAGCGCCGTCTCTTTTCCCGGTAGTGCTGGCGTAGGGTCTTGCGGAGGCTGGGAAGCGGGGCGACCGTCCGCCGGGTCGTGACCACCGGGTTGGTGCCGGCGATCTCGCGCATGACCTCGTCCATGTATTCGAGCTTCTTGAGGGCCGGCCAGTCCGCATAGCGCTTCGACCAGTCGGAGCGTGGGTTCAGCCAGACCGCGAAGGTCTCGGCGAAGTCTTCGTCGGGATGACTCTGGGCGTACCACGAGTCCAGGTGCAGGACGAAGCTCTTGCTGTAGGGGCGCGGCGTGTAGCACTTCGGGTATGGCGTGGACGACAGCCCGAAGAGCTTCTGGCGTCTGCGGCGCCGTTGCAGCCGGTAGGCGTTGTCGATGGCGTGGCCCACTTCGTGACGCAAGATGCGCAGGCACCACTCCTTGGTGCCGCCTTCTACCTCCAGCATCTGGGCCAGTTCCAGTTGCGCCAGCCGCGGGTGCACGAGGTAGAAGGGCACGGCCACCCCCGGGACCTCGTCCGGCGTGAACCACTCGTCGGCGAGCCAGAAGTGAGCGCGGAAGTTGATGCCGCGTGCGGTGAGTTCCCGGTTGAGGTCGTCGATGCGTCGCTCGATCGCGGTGCCCTCGATACTGACGCCGAGGTCGCACAGTCTGACATCAAGGAGCTTTTCGTCCGGCCATCCCGCCCAGACCGGGCGACGCCGAGACCGGCGCGGCCGAGCGCGTGGCGCCGGCGGATCGTCAGGCGGCGGAGACGCCGTCAGGGACGTTTCTGACATGCGATAAACTGGAGGGCACGCGCATCGACGAGACCGGCTTTGTTGGTGACTCTACCGCAAGCTCCTGTCTCCTGTCTCCTGACCCCCGTCTTCCGAGAGCACACCGCATGGCCCACCAGTACGTCTACACGATGCAAGGACTCGGAAAGTCCTACGGTTCCGGTCAGGAGGTGCTCAAGGACATCTGGTTGTCGTTCCTGCCCGGCGCGAAGATCGGCGTCCTGGGGCTCAACGGCGCCGGCAAGAGCACCCTGCTCAAGATCATGGCGGGCGAGCTGACCGACTACACCGGCGAGGCCTTCGTCTCCGAGGGGCTACGCGTCGGCTATCTCCCGCAGGAACCGCAGCTCAACCCGAAGAAGTCGGTACGGGGCAACGTGGAAGAGGGGGTGGCCGAGCACAAGTCGCTGCTCAAGCGTTATGACCAGATCACGGCCAGTTTCAATGACGGACTGACGGGTGACGAGCTGCAGGACGCGATGGAGGAGCAGGGTGAGCTGCAGGATCGCATCGAAGCCGTGGGAGCGTGGGACCTCGACGCACGGGTCGACCAGGCGATGGATGCGCTGCGCTTGCCGCACCCCAAGGCGTCGGTGGACACGCTCTCCGGGGGAGAGCGGCGCCGCGTGGCGCTGTGCCGGCTCCTGCTCCAGGCGCCGGATCTGCTTCTGCTCGATGAGCCGACCAACCACCTCGATGCCGAGACCGTCGGGTGGCTCGAACGTCACCTGCAGGACTACCAGGGCACCGTCGTCGCCATCACGCACGACCGCTACTTCCTCGACAACGTCGCCGGCTGGATACTCGAGCTGGATCGTGGGGAGGGGATTCCGTGGGAGGGGAACTACTCCTCCTGGCTGGAGCAGAAACAGAAGCGGCTCGCGGTCGAGAAGAAACAGGAGTCGAAGCGGCGTCGGACGCTCGAGCGGGAGTTGGACTGGATCCGGATGTCCCCGCGCGCCCGACAAGCCAAGGGCAAGGCCCGACTGAACGCCTACGAGGAACTGCTCAACCAGGATGTCGCGGAGAAGCTCGATTCGGTCGAGATCTACGTGCCCCCGGGTCCCCGTCTTGGCACGACCGTGGTCGAGGCCAGGAATCTGCGCAAGGGATACGACGACCGGTGTCTCATTCAGGACCTCACCTTTACCTTGCCGCCGGCCGGCATCGTGGGTGTGATCGGGGCCAACGGTGCTGGGAAGACCACGCTGTTCCGGATGATCGCCGGGCAGGAATCGCCCGATGGCGGTGAGCTCAACATTGGCGAGACGGTCGCGCTGGGCTATGTCGACCAGAGCCGCGAGCTCGATGCCGAGAAGACCGTCTGGGAGGAGATCTCGGGGGGCGACGACGACATCTCGCTCGGGAAACGTCAGGTTGCCTCGCGCGCCTACTGCTCGTGGTTCAACTTCAAGGGGCGGGACCAGCAGCGGAAAGTGGGAGAGCTGTCAGGCGGCGAGCGAAACCGCGTCCACCTGGCCAAACTACTCAAGACCGGCGCGAACGTGCTGCTGCTCGACGAGCCGACCAACGACCTCGACGTCGACACCTTGCGGGCGCTCGAGGATGCGCTCGTCGAGTTCGCCGGCTGCGTCGTGGTGATCAGCCACGACCGCTGGTTCCTCGATCGCATCGCCACGCACATCCTCGCCTTCGAGGGCGACAGCCAGGTCGTGTGGTTCCAGGGGAACTATCAGGACTATGAAGCCGACCGCCGCCGGCGGCTCGGCTCGGCCGCCGACCGACCGCAGCGGATCAAGTACCGGCGCTTGGTGCGCGCCTAGTCGCGCTGGCGCTTCCAGCGCCGGTTGCCAGGAGACAGGAGATCACAGGAGGGCTTCGCCGTTTTTCATGACCAGCCGCATCGGGTTGGACCAGGCTGGCCAGCAGTTCTGAAAGGTGGCGCAGCCTATCTGTTTCCTCCTGTCTCCTGTCTCCCGTCTCCTGTCTTCTTGAGTGGTCGCGCGAGATGGAGACCAATGGCGACCACGAACAGCGCGGCGCCCGCGATGTCGGTGATCGTCGTGGCGTAGAAGAGCAGGAGACCGCCGATGGTGGCCACTGTTCGCTCGAGTGTGTTCGCCTCCTGACGTAGCCAGCCACCGAGGCCCATCGCCAGGGCCAGGATTCCCACCACCGCCGTGCCCACCGTCACGACCGTGTCGGCGGCCGACGCTTGCAGCAGTACGCCCAGGCCTTCCGGGCTCAAGGTGAAGGCGAACGGTACGAGGAAGGCCGGAAGTGTGTACTTCCAGGTCAGCATCATCGTTTTGAACGGGTTCCCACCGGTGATTGCCGCGGCGGCGAAGGGTGAGAGCGCGGTGGGTGGACTGACCTCGGAAAGCACGGCGTAATAGAAGATGAACATGTGCGCCGCCACCTCGGGCACGCCGATCGTGGTGAGCGCCGGCACGATCATGACCGCGGCGATGATGTAGGACGCCGTCACCGGCACGGCGAGTCCGAGCATCCAGACCGCGACCGCGGCGTAGAGCACCGTCAGGAACAGGTTCCCCCCGGCCAGGTCGACGATGATGTTCGAGATCTTCAGGCCGAGACCGGTCAGCGTGACGACGCCCACGATGATGCCGGCCGTCGCCGTGGTGGCGGCGACGGCGAGGACGGCACGTCCACCCGTCTCGAGCGCCGTGACCAGCCGGGCCGGCCGGAGGGCGGTCTCACGCCGAACGAAGCTGAGCGCGATGGCGATGAGCGTCGCCAGGAACACGGCGCGAAACGGCGTCATCCCGGAGATGAGCAAGACCACGATCGAGATCAGCGGCACGAACTGGTAGCCGGATCGACGGGTGAGCTCGCCCACCGACGGCAGAGCCACGTCCACCGCCTGGGTGCCGAGCCGGCGCGCGTCGGCCTCGATCATCAGCACGATCGACAGGTAGTAGAGCACCGCCGGCACGATGGCCATCAGGATCACCTGAAGGTAGGTGATCTGGAGGAACTCCGCGATGAGGAAGGCGGCCGCGCCCATCGTCGGCGGCGCCATGATGGCGCCGATCCCGCTGGCCGAGAGAATCCCGCCGCCGACCTCAGGGGTGAAACCGGCTCTGCGGAGCATCGGCCACGCCACGGCCCCCAGCGTGACCGTGGTGGCGACGCCGCTGCCAGACACCGTGCCGAGGAGGAACCCGGACATGGTGACGGTGCGGCCCGGTCCCGCGCCGCTGGCCGAACGCCCGAAGGCCGACATCGTCCAGTTGATGAAGAACTGCCCGGCCCCAGAGTGCTGAAGCATGGCGCCGAAGATCGTAAACAGCACGATGTAGGTCGCCGCCACGTTCAACGGGACTCCGAAGATACCCTCCAGGGTCATGTACAGCGTGCCGGCGAGGCGCGCCACCGTGTAGCCACGGTGCGCCATGATCTCCAAGCCGACGAACTCGAGATACGGGCCGTAGTAGCCGTAGAGCAGAAAACCGGCCGCCGTCACCGGCAGGATCCAGCCGACCGTGCGTCGCGTTGCCTCCAGGACGATGACGGTCGTGACGACGCCGAACAGGATGTCGAGCTCGTTGGGGGTGGCGGCCCGACGCACGAAGTTCTCGAAGTCGACGATAGGCCAGGCCAGCACGAGGACCGACACGAGCGCCAGGGCCCAGTCGCTCCAGCCGACTCGGGCCCGCCAGGCCGGAATGGCAGGGTAGAGCACGAAGGTCAGCACCAGCGTGATCAGCAGAAAGCTGACTCGATACACCTGGGGCTGCACGATGCCGATGACCCAGTACAGGGCATATAGCGAGAGTCCGGCCGCCAGCACGGTCACGAATCGCTCGGTCAGGCCGCTGAGCTGGCGAGTCGGGACTTCCGCGTCGGGGTCGTCTCGCGGATCGATCTGCGGGGCAGGCTCAGTAGACAGCGTGTGGGCTCCGGAAGCGTGAGGGAGCCGCTAGGCCCCCGTGGCCGGGGTCACGACCCCGGCCAGGCGCCTTGTTCCTCGTAGTAGCGGATCGCTCCGGGGTGGAACGGCACGGTCGAGCCGGTCACCGCCGTCTCTATCGACAGCTTGGCCGCCTCGGGGTGCACGGCCGCCAGCTCGTCATGGTGCTCGAAGAGGGCTTGCGTGATCCGGTAGGCCAGCTCGTCGGTCATCTCGGCGTGGGCCACCAGCACGTTGGCGACCGCGATCGCCTCGACGTCGCCGCTCATGCCGGGATAGGTGATGCTCGGGATGGTCGATGGGCGATAGACCTCGCCATAGTTGTCGTGGAGAAAGCCGATCGCGTCGGTGTTGGTGACGAGCTTCACCGTGCGTCCCGGGGTCGACGCGAGATCCAGCACCGAGCCGGTCGGAATGCCGCCGCTCCAGAAGAACGCGTCGATCTTGTCGTCCTTCAGCGCGTCGACCGACTGGGCCGCTCCGAGGCTCTGTCGCCGGATGTCGGCGTCGGGGTCGATTCCGGCCGACGCCAGAATCCGGAGCGCGGTGATCTCCGTGCCGCTGCCGGGGGCGCCAGTCGAGATGATCCGCTCGCGCAGGTCGCCGACCGTCTCGATCCCCTTGCCCTCCAGGGTGACCAGCTGGTTCAGGTTGTCGTAGAGCACCGCGATCGCGCGCGCCGGCACCTCGCCAAAGTCCGAGAAGGCGTTGCGACCGGCTGCCGCATCGTCGAGGGTGTCCGCGAGTGCGAATGCCAGGTCGGCGCCGCGATTGGCGATGAACTTCAGGTTGTCGACGGTACCGGCCGTGACCTCAGCGGTCGCTTCCACCCCCTCGAGATGGTCGCTGATGACCTGGGCGACTCCGCCGCCGTACGGGTAGTAGACGCCGCCCGTGCCTCCAGTGGCGACCGAGAGCCGCTGGGTCAGGTTCGTCGAGCCTTGGGGACTGCAGGCGGCGAAGAGCGCCACCAGGGCCACGAAGATCATGCCCACAAAGGGGCGGCCAGCGGGTCGGAAAACGGAAATAGGCATTGACCGGGCTCCACGTTAGTTGAGCGACTCCACATTCTACGGGAACAGCCCGCGCCGTTCCACGCCGTGGTCCCGATGAGGTCGACGGCGCGCCCTCGACGTCCGCCGTGGTGTACGCTCGTCTGAGGTCCAAAGCTGGCGGCATGGACGCCGCCTCCCAGATCCAGAATCGCCCGATGCCTCGTTCGTCGTCCCTTGTCTGTCTTACCGCGGCCTGTCTGGGCGCCGTGTCCCTCGCCGCCGAGGGCCAGGCCCAGTCCGTGGGCACGCCGCGGTTCGAGGTCACCCTGGGAGCGGACCTGGCCCCGCAGTCGGGGCGGCTGCTGGTGGTGCTGGCGCCGGCGGGGAGCCCCCAGCCGAGGCGATGGATCGGCCGAACCGGTTCCAGGGCGGCGCCGACGCTGGGTCGAGATGTGACCGCGCTCGCGCCGGGGGAGACCGTGACGCTGGACGAGACCTCGGCGCTGTTCCCGTTGTCTGACCTCCGAGCGCTCGAGCCGCGGACCTACGAGGTGCAGGCCGTGCTCGTCACCAATCCGGACCTTCGCTCGCCGTCGGCTCCCGGCACCCTGTTTAGTCGCCCGGCGGTGGCGCGGTTCGAGCCCGAGGGTGGTGAGGTCGTCCGCCTCACGCTCGACCAGAGACTGGCCCCCGAATCGGTGCCCGACGACGACGGGCTGCTTCGTTTCGTACGCATCCGGTCCGAGTTGCTGTCGGCGTTCCACGGGCGGCCCATGTTTCTCCGGGCCGGCGTGATCCTGCCGCGAACATACGCGGAGGAACCGGAGCGCCGTTATCCGTTGCGGGTGCGCACCGGAGGCTACGGCACGCGGTTCACGGAGGTGGGGCGACTGATGCGTCGTGGCCACCCGTTCAGGTCGGCCTGGATGGCGGACGACGCCCCCCGGATGCTGCTGCTGCACCTCGATGGCGCCGGTCCGTATGGTGATCCGTACCAGGTGAATTCGGCCAACAACGGGCCCTACGGCGATGCTATTACCCAGGAGCTGATCCCCTATGTCGAGGCCCGGTTCCGGGGCCTTGCTCGCGCTGGTTCCCGAGTGCTCGATGGGAGCTCGACGGGAGGGTGGGTCTCCTTGGCTCTCCAGATCTTCTATCCGGACTTCTTCGGCGGGGCCTGGGCCTCCTGCCCCGACAGTGTGGATTTCCGGGCGTTTCAGTTGGTCGATATCTACGACGACGCCAGCGCCTACGTGAACGAGCGAGGAGAGGAGCGCCCGAGCGCACGCGGGCTCGACGGCCAAACCCGGTTCACGATGCGCCACGAGCTGCAGCTCGAGAACGTCCTCGGGCTGGGAGACCGGTGGACGATGTCGGGGCGCCAGTGGGGGGCGTGGAACGCCGCCTACGGGCCGCGCGGGAGCGACGGCTTGCCTCAGCCGCTCTGGGATCCGCGGACAGGCAGGCTGGACCGGGATGTGGCTCGCCAGTGGGAACGCTACGACCTACGTCGGGTGCTCGACGCCGATTGGGCCGAGCTGGCGCCCAGGCTTCGAGGGAAGCTGAACATCTGGGTCGGCGAGATGGACGACTACTTCCTTGAGGACGCCGTGCACCTGCTCGATGACTGGCTTGCCTCGCGTCCGGGCCTCGACGCCCGGATCGAGTACGGTCCTGGTCGCGGCCACTGCTGGACCGGCATCTCCGCCAGCGAGATGTTGCGGGAGATGGCTGCAGTGACCTTCTCTTCCCACTAGGCGGCTGCTGAGACACCAGCCTGGCGACCGGTTTCTTGGCGAGGGTTTCGTCTAGCAAGGCGCGGGCGAAGGAGCAGACTGGTGGTCTGTGACTGAGGTCGCAACGCCGCT
>CAJWMX010000074.1 GCA_913043805.1 uncultured Acidobacteriota bacterium
ACAAGCCAAACCCCCCAGGCACGCGACGGTCATGGCGTTTCCCGCCGTGTCTTTCTCGGCGCGCTGGGCGCGACGGCAATGGCGCCGCGCGGGTTCGCGCAGGGCGGACCGCCGATTCCGGTCACGTCGATCAACCACATGACGATTAACGTCACCGATCCCGCCCGGTCCCTCGAGTGGTATCAGGGGCTGTTCGGGATGCCGATTGCGGCCTGGCAGGCGGATACCGTCGTGCTGCAGGTAGGCGAGGGGCCGCAGTTTCTCGCCATCGGTGGCGGAGCCAGCGACAACCCGCGGATCAACCACCTGTGTCTCGAGACGCCGGGCTTCGATGCGGATCGGATCGTGGGGATCCTCGAAGATCATGGCGTGTCGTCCGAGCGGACGTCGGGGCCGATGTCGGTGCGAGTGCGGATGCGTGGATCCGAGTTCGGAGGCGCCCCCGAAGGTACGCCGGAGCTCTACTTTGGCGATCCGGACGGGTTGGTGGTCCAGCTCCAGGATCCGTCCTACTGCGGCGGCGCCGGCGTGATGGGCGAGGCCTGTCTTGCGACTCCGGAGCCGGCACCGACCGCCGGGTTGCTCTCGCTCGGCGAATACAACCACTTCACGCTGTTTGTGACCGATGCCGAGCGTTCGATTGCGCTCTATCAGCAACTGTTCGGCCTGCCGATCGACACCTACCAGGGAGCGCTGCCGGTGTTGCGGGTCGGGCAAGGGCACCAGTTCCTGGCGCTGGCCGGTGCCGGACGCGGTCCGACCGGTCCGATCATCCACCACGCCAGCCTGAGCGTGGCCGATTTCGATGTCGATCGGATTTTCGGCGTCCTGGAGGGCTATGGGCTCGAGGTGCTGGGGGAAGGCGGCGCCGCGAGTGGGCCGCTACAGGCGTATGTGACGATGCGGGGACCGGAGCGGGGTGGTGCCGAAGGTGGCACGCCAGAGCTCTACTTCACCGATCGTGATGGCATCCTGATCCAGCTTCAGGATCCGACCTACTGTGGTGGAAACGGCTATCTCGGTGAGGAGTGCGGGACGGTCGAGAACCCCACCGGTCGAAACGCGTGAGCGTCGGCTGGGCCTGACCATCCGCGACGGGGAGAGGACAAGACGATGACGGTACCGTCCGGTGGACTGGCGGGATGGGCGTTCTGGTTGGCCGCCCTCGGCGCCGCCCTCGTCGTGGGCGGGCCGGTCTTGCATCGGGTCGGCGCGCTGGGACTCGGGCCGGCGTTGCTGGCTGTGCCCCTCGGTGTATTTCTGTCCCTCCTGGCGGTGATCCTGACCGCGTTCCTCTTCATCGGCGGTCGCCCGATGCCAGCCGGGCGCACGCCAACCGTCGCCGCGGCGGGGCTGGCGGTCCTCACCGGCGTCGTGCCCCTGATGCTGGCGATACCTGGCCTCGGCGTCCCGCCGATTCACGACATCACGACCGACCCGGACGACCCGCCCCAGTTCCAGGCGGTGCTGCCGCTCAGGGGCGAGACATCCAATCCGCTCGATTATCCGCCCGAGACTGCCAGCGCCCAGCGTGGGGGTTATCCCGACGTCAGCACGATCACGCTCTCCGGCGAACCGGCGGCGCTCATCGAGCGTTCCCGTGCGGTGGCCACCGAGCTCGGGTGGGACATCGTGGACTCTGACCCGGCCGGCGGACGTCTCGAAGCGTCGGAGACGACCTTCTGGTTCGGCTTCATCGATGACGTCGTGGTTCGCATCCGCCCGGCGGGCGGAGGAAGCGAGATCGACGTCAGGTCCGTTTCCCGGGTTGGCGTGAGCGACCTCGGTGCCAACGCGGCCCGGATCCGCCGCTTCCTCGACCGTCTTCAGCAGTAACAAGAAGCCGCTTCGCTCGAGGCCGACGCCCAGTGAGCGGCGCTTCAATCTTCGCCTTGATAAAAAAACGAACGTTCGTGCTATTGTTTTGGCGTGAGCAAGGGCGACCAGACGCGCGCCGCGATTCTCGACCGGGCACTCGACCACTCGACCGAGGTCGGGCTGGAAGGGCTGTCTGTTGGCACCCTCGCCCGAAAGGTCGGGCTGTCCAAGAGCGGCCTCTATGCCCATTTCGATTCCAAGGAAGACCTGCAACGGCAGATTCTCGATACGGCCGCGGTGCGGTTCGTCGATCGGGTCGTGCGTCCCGCGCTCGCGGCGCCGCGCGGAGTGCCGCGAATAGAGGCCTTCGTCGCTCGGTGGCTCGACTGGTCGTCGTCGGGGCTCGCCGGTGGGTGTCCGTTCGTGTCGGCGGCGACCGAGTTCGACGACCGCCCGGGACCGGTTCGGGACACCCTTGTCGGCCACCTGCGGACCCTGACCGAGACCATTGCGACGTCCGCCGCTTTGGCCGTCCAGGAGGGGCACCTCAAGGACAACCTCGATGTCGACCAGTTCGCGTTCCAGATCTGGTCGATCCTGCTCGCCTATCACCACTACGCCCGTCTGCTGGATGACGTCGCGGCGAGGGCACGCGCGGAAACCGCCTGTGCCGAGCTGATCGACGCCGCTCGAGCCGACTGACCCCGTTTCAAGGAGACACACGAATGCACGCAACACCCCCGTCCCCCCGGACCTCGCTCAGCAGCCTCCTCGGCCGCGCCCTCGAGGGACTGACCCCTGACCTTGGTCCGTTGGACCTGCGCGTGTCGGAGGGGGAGCTACGTGAAGACCTCGATCTCGGGCGACCGGCCGCCACCCTCCCGGTCGGGGGCAAGGCCGGGGCCGTGCGATGAATCTCTATCTCCGGCTGCTGGCCATGTTTCTGTCGGTGCGGTGGAAGGGCGCCGTTCCTCCGCTGGCTGAGTTCCGGTCCAGCCACCTCGTCTGGCCCAATGACCTCGACCTGCTGGGCCATATGAACAACGGGCGGTACTTCACCATCACCGACCCGGTGCGGATCGAGATGCTCATTCGCGCTGGGGTGTGGGCCGTTCTCCGTCGCCAGGGTCTCCATCCGGTGTTGGCCGGCGAGACCATCCAGTTTCGTCGCGCCCTCAAGCCGTTTCAACGCTACGAGCTGCGGACCCGGACTCTTGGCTGGGACGAGAAGTTCTTCTATGTCGAGCACCGCTTCATGCGTGGCGAGACCGTGCATGCCCTGGCGCTGGTCAAGGTCCGTCTGGTTGGGGCGGGACGACCGAAGCCGATCGACATCCTGCGCCAGGTAGACCCGACCGCGCCGGAAGTAAACATGGTCGGCGTGATCGAGAAGTGGAACGCCAGCTCGGACGAGCACTGGGCCGAACTTCACGCCGCTTAGGGTTCTGAGCGTTCTTGCGCGCGCGCGCCCCGCAGAATGCCTTCCAGCCCCCGGTTTCCTTCGTGACAGGCGAACTCGTAGAGTGGGAGCTCCGTGCGTTTCATCGGCACCGCGGCCGTGAATGGAGAGACGAAGGTGCCGGGGTCCGTCACCGTGAATTCATAGAGCAGCGTCTGGTCGTCGACTCGCGTCAGACGTTCGGTCAGGTGCAACGTGTCGCCGGTGCCGAGCGCCATGCCGAGGGTGTTGAAGCTCCCGATCCGGTCCGTGAAGTTGACGCTTTCGATGACGAGGGTCTCGCCGTCCCATCGGCCGCGCGAGTCGCCGAGCCACTGCGGCACTGAGGTGGGAAGATGCGGACGACCGTCCAGAGGTACCACCCGCGCTTCGTGCACCATTTCGGTGAACAGCACGACATGATCGGGTGTCTGGAACACCATCAGATTGTTGTTGTACGCGCTGGGCGTGATCGGTGGGCCCGTGCTGAATCCGCTGAGGCACCGTTCGCCCACCCCAAGGTCTTCCGGGCCGTACGCAGGGGTGTTCCGGGACTGGCGGAGCCGCACCGGTCGCGCGCGCCCGTGGTCTTCCTGATGTTGGCGGGCAGCCGGCGTCAGGGCCGGGATGCGGCCGTCGGGCGGGTCGACGATGAGCGAGGTCCTCCGGTCCGACGTCAGCTGCGTCCCGTTGTCCAGCCACCAGGCCGCGTGCACGCTCGTCGGCGCCAGCGGGTTCCGTTGCCGTCGTTCGAGCGTCGCCGCTTCATAGGCGGCCGCCTCCTCCTCGTTCCAGACCGAGGTATCGGCGAGATCCGCCGGGCGCTCGAGCGGCGTCATCGTCCGGAAGTCCCAGATACCCACCAGGTCTGGGGCGCCCCAGGCGGTTCGCGGAGGCTCGGCCGACGTCTGCGCGTGTGCCGTTACGGGGAGGGCCACGCTCAGCAGGGAGACGAACAGGACGTGGATGCGCATCGGAGGGTGACCGGAGAATACACCACCGACTGCGATATTTTCCCGGTCACATGCCAGCTGATCGGCCGCTCCTGGCCCGCCGCGTCCCAACTATAGGGCCAGCACCGTCGTTTGCCGGGTCGCCCCGGATGGCACGGGCCTTGCGCTTCCTTGGGCAACGAAGAAGGGCGCACTCGAATGCGACATCTACTGCTCGGACTCGTCCTGGCCGGCCTGACCGTGACTGGCGCCGCGGCCCAGACCTCGCTCGAAACCCCACCCGTTGGTACCATGGCGCAGGTCATGCGCGGCCTGTACTTTCCGAACTCGAACATCATCTTCGACGCCCAGATGCGGGATCCCGGCGCTCCACCCGAGCCGGCGGCCGAAGGCGACACGGTGACGGCCACCTTCTCTGGCATCTATACCGGGTGGCCGGTCGTCGAAAACGCCGCGCTCCTCCTGGCCGAGGGGGCAAGCTTGATCAACAAGCCGGGGCGACTGTGCGAGAACGGCCGGATGGCGCCGGTCGGACGCTACGACTGGCTCCGCTGGTCGAAGGAAATGGCAGATGTGTCCTGGGACATCTACCAGGCGGCGCTCGCCAAGGATCAGGAGCACTGACCAACGACCTCGCCCAGGCGTGCTACAACTGCCACCGGGTGTATCGGAGCAACGCACAGGCGAATCGGTTGCGCTGCCTGGGGAGCGGCATCGTGCTCCCGCGCTAGGGCCTACCCCCCGGAGGGGATTCCGGGGCAGAATAGCGGACCTCGCGCGAGCTTCCAGATGCGATGCAGTGACGAGCGGGTCGAGGGAGAGGTCGTCGTGCTGTCGCTGGCGGTCCAGGGGCTTGGCGACGTGACCACGGGGGTGATCGAGCGCGTGCGGGATCTGGTAGCCGACGGCTTTCGCCGGTTCGTGTTGAATCTCGACGGACTGGCCGGACTCGACAGCCACGCGCTCGGCGATCTGGTGGCCAGTCAACAGGCGGCTGAGATCGCCGGCGCGCGGGTGGCGCTCTGTCATGTCCACCCGTATGTGTCCGAGCCGCTGGCGATCATGAACGTCGATTCGCTCTTCGACACGTTCGAGACGGTGGAGGACGCCGTCCGCGGTCTGTCCTGACCACCCCTGCGTCCGGATGTCTTTCCCAGACCTGCGCGCGTTCCTCGACCGCCTCCGCCGAGACGGCGACCTCGTCGAGGTCTCGGTGCCGGTTCATCCAGCCCATGAGGCCGCCGAGATCCATCGTCGGGTCGTGGCCGCGGGAGGGCCGGCCCTGCTGTTCACCAGACCGACCGGCGCGGACTTTCCGCTGGTCACGAACCTGTTCGGGACCGCGCGCCGCGCGGAGCTCGCCTTCGGCGAGCGGCCTCAGCGGTTCATCCGTCGACTGGTCGAGACCGTGGAGACCGCGCTGCCGCCCACGATCGGAAGCCTCTGGGGGGCGAGGGACGTGGGGGCTCAGGTGCTGAAAGTGGGTCTGCGGCGAGGGCGTCGCGGACCGGTGACCGAGGTGGTCACCGATGATGTGCGCCTGGACCGTTTGCCCGCTCTCACGACCTGGCCCGAGGATGGCGGTCCCTTCATCACGTTGCCGCTCGTGTTCACCGAGCATCCCGATGGTCGCGGACACAACCTCGGGATGTATCGACTCCAGGTGCACGATGCTACCTCCACCGGCATGCACTGGCAGATCGGCAAGGGCGGTGGGTTCCACTATCGCGTGGCCGAAGATCGCGGCGAGTCGCTGCCGGTCACGGTGTTCCTCGGGGGGCCGCCGGCCTTGACCCTCGCCGCCATCGCTCCGCTCCCGGAGAATGTGCCGGAGCTGTTGCTGGCATCGCTGATCGCCGGCGAGCGGCTCGGTCTGGTCGAGGGCGCCGGCCCGCACCCCCTGGTCGCGGGCGCCGAGTTCGCGTTGATGGGCAGCGTCGCGCCAAATGTCCGTCGGCCGGAGGGCCCGTTCGGCGACCACTACGGCTACTACTCCCTGACGCACGACTATCCGGTCTTCCAGGTGTCGCGGATCGCGCGCCGTCGTGACGCGATCTTCCCGGCCACGGTCGTGGGCAAGCCGCGTCAGGAAGACTTCTTCATTGGAGACCTGCTCCAGGAGTTGCTGTCTCCGTTGTTCCCGTTGGTGATGCCCGGGGTGATGGATCTCTGGTCCTACGGCGAAACGGGCTATCACTCGTTGTCGGCGGCCGTGGTCAAGCAGCGCTACGCGCGTGAGGCGATGGCGAGCGCTTTCCGTATCCTGGGCGAAGGGCAGCTGTCGCTGACCAAGTTCCTGCTCGTGACCGACCAGTCGGTCGACCTGAAGGATTTTCGGGCGACGCTCGAGCACGTGCTGGCGCGGACCAATCCCGAGACCGACCTCTATGTGTTCTCCAACCTCTCCATGGACACCCTGGACTACACCGGTCCGGAGGTGAACCTGGGGTCGAAGGGAATCTGGCTCGGGCTTGGCGATCCGGTGCGGACGCTGCCCGAGAGCTTCACGCCGTCAGAACTGCCCTCCGGGTGCGGGCCGGTGGAGGTGTTCTGCCGCGGCTGCCTCGTCCTTGGCGCGCCGCCCAAGGCGGAGGATCCGGACGTGGCCAGCCGGGTCGCCAGTCATCCGGCGTTCGCCGACTGGCCACTGGTGGTGTTGACCGACGAGCCGGCGCGGGCGGCCCGCAGCGCCATGAATTTCCTGTGGACGACGTTTACCCGGTTCGAGCCGGCCGCTGACGTGCACGCCGCAGCGACCCGGGTCGTGCGTAACCACCTCGTCTATACCCCACCGATCGTGATCGACGCGCGGCTCGCGCCCAGCTTTCCTGACGAGCTGCACTGCGCTCCGGAGGTCGCCGAGACCGTCTCGAACCGCTGGAACGAGTACTTTCCAGACGGTCGAGTCGAGATGGGTGACGCCGAGCGCGGCCACCTCGACTGATCCGGCTGGACAACCCCGGGCGGCGGCAGTAGGGTCGATACATGGGTGCGCTCACGATCCGAACGGCACTGCTCACCGCCGGACTCCTCGCCGCGCTGGGAAGCCCCGCCGCCGCGCAGCAAGAACTGGAGATCGAGAATCTCGAGGGCGTTCGTGAGGTCAACGTCGTCGTCGAGGATCTCGCCGACGATGCCGAGGACGCCGGGTTGACCCGTCGCAACCTGCAGAACGCCGCCGAGGCGGCCCTCGAGGCGTGTGGCATCGAGATCGGGGGCAGCTCGGCTGACCTGTATATCAACGTAGCGACTCACCAAGGGTCAACCGGGCTCTTCGCCTACTACGCCCGGGTGTCGTTGCAGCAGATGGCGACGATCGAGGGCAACCAGTTGCGAGCGCTGCTCGACACGTGGGACATGGCGAGTCTTGGCGCCGTCGGCGGCGCGAACCTGCCACAGGTCGAGGGTGTGGTGGTGCAGCTGGTGGAGCTGTTCTGTGACCAGTACTTCGAGATCAACGAGCCGCGTCGGCGGTAAGTCACCACGCCGTGGAACTTCTGCGGCGCTATAATCGTCTTTACTGAGCGTCATCCGACGCTGGTGGGCTCTCCCGTCCACCGCCTTTCGCTGCAGGAGAGATTCATGCGGAATCATGGTGTGGCCCTGGTCCTCGCGCTCGCGCTTATTGCCGGTGTCCCGTCGCCCGGGGCGGCCCAGGACGTCACGTTCACCGAACACGTCGCGCCGATCTTCTTTGAGAGCTGCACGACCTGCCATCGACCGGGCCAGGTGGGGCCGATGTCGCTGCTGACCTACGAGGACGCGCGGCCGTGGGCCCGCTCGATCAAGCAGAAGGTGGCCGACCGCGACATGCCGCCCTGGGACGCCGACCCCTCGATTGGGGCGTTCGTCAACGATCGCAGCCTGAGCGCCGACGATATCGCCACCATCGTTGCCTGGGCCGATGCCGGGGCTCCTCGGGGCGACGAGGCGGCCATGCCGCCGTCGCCGTCCTACGCCGACAGCGAGTGGACCATCGGCCAGCCGGATGCCGTATTTGCCATTCCCCCCTTCGAGGTGCCGGCTGAGGGGATGGTCGACTACACCTACTTCGAGGTGCCGACGAATCTGACCGAAGACAAGTGGGTCCGGGCGATCGAGGTCAAGCCGGGCGCCATGGCCGCCGTGCACCACATCATCGTCACCCAGCGCGCCGAGCTGAGCGAGGAAGAGATCGCCGAGCTGCGGAGATTCGATCCGGGTATCCGTCTGGACCGTGAGCTGATGCCGGGGCGCGAGATCGAGTGGAATCCCGGCGTGGCGGCGCTCGAGGGACGGGGCAAGGGCACGTCGCTTGGCGGCACGACTGTGGGCAACGACGGCGTCTCGGTGTTCCAGCCGGGTACGGCCCGCCTGCTTCGCGCCGGCACGACCTTGGTCTTCGAGATGCACTACACGCCGACCGGCGAGACCCACATCGACGAGTCGAAGATCGGCCTCGTCTTCACCGATGAGCCGCCGACCCGGACCGTCATGGATGGCGCGATCGTCCACGGCCAGTTCACGATCCCGCCCGGCGAGTCGAACTACAAGATCGAGGCGGACCTGACCTTCGCCAAGGACGCCAAGCTGCTCAACCTCTTGCCGCACTCGCACCTCCGCGGCGTGCGGTGGGACTACGAGGCGGTGTACCCGGACGGGCGTCGCGAGCCGCTTCTCTCGGTGCCGACCTACGACTTCAACTGGCAGATCGACTACATCTTCGAGGAACCGGTCGAGATGCCTGCTGGATCGAAGATCCACGCCGTGGCCTACTACGACAACTCCGCCGCCAACCGTTCGAACCCCGACCCGACCGCCGAGGTTCGTTGGGGCGAGCAGACGGACGAGGAGATGTTCTTTACCGCGTTGTCCTACCTGCTCGACGAGGAGGACGCGGAGGAGACGCAGCAGGAGCAGTAGGTCCTCTGCGAGCGCGGTTTTCTGGGCCGTGTCGGTCGTTAGACCGACACGGCCCTTTTTTCGTACGCCGCATCCCCTGGCGGGAATATCGAGTCGTAGGGTCAGGTCTCTCTATACAGCAGCGGACAACGCGCTGAGGAGGACACGATGTTCTTGAACTTGAGAAACGGACGTTGGTTGGCGGCGGGCGTGATTGCGGTGCTGGGGATGTTCGCGGCCGTGGCCGCGGCGGTAAGCCAGCCGCTCGAGGGCCGAGGTCGGTCCGGGCGGATGATGCGTGGTCCCGGCGGACCCGGCGGGATGGGTCTTCCGCTGGGGGGTCTCGCCCTCAGTG
>CAJWMX010000075.1 GCA_913043805.1 uncultured Acidobacteriota bacterium
GTTCCTTGCCGGTGCCCTGATCCTTGGCCGAGACGTTCACGATGCCGTTGGCGTCGATGTCGAACGTCACCTCGATTTGCGGCATGCCCCGGGGTGCCGGCGGAATACCGTCCAGCTTGAACTTGCCGAGCGTGCGGTTGTCGCGCGCCATCGGCCGCTCACCCTGAAGCACGTGCACCTCGACGCTGGTCTGGCTGTCGGCCGCCGTCGAGAAGGTCTCAGCCTTCTTGGCCGGGATGGTCGTGTTCCGATCGATCAGGGTGGTCATCACGCCTCCCAGGGTCTCGATCCCCAGCGAGAGCGGCGTCACGTCCAGCAGCAGCAGGTCCTTGACCTCGCCCGCCAGCACGCCAGCCTGCAAGGCGGCGCCCACCGCGACAACCTCGTCCGGATTGACCCCCTTGTGGGGGTCCTTACCGAAGAGCTCTTTCACGATCGCCTGCACCCGGGGCACCCGGGTCGACCCGCCGACCATGACCACCTCGTCGATTTGCGAGGCGTCGAGACCGGCGTCCGACAGCGCGCGCTTGACCGGCTCGACGGTCTTCTGCAGCAACTCCTCGACGAGCTGCTCGAACTTCGACCGGCTGAGCGTCATCGCCAGGTGCTTGGGTCCTGACTGGTCCGCGGTGACGAACGGCAGGTTGATCTCGGTCTCGACCACGGTCGAGAGCTCCATCTTGGCTTTCTCCGCCGCCTCCTTCAGCCGCTGGAGCGCCATCCGATCCTTGCGCAGGTCGATGCCGTCGCTCTTGAGGAACTCCTCGGCGATCCACTCGATGATGCGCTGGTCCAGGTTATCGCCACCCAGATGGGTGTCGCCGTTGGTCGATTTCACCTCGACCACGCCCTCGCCCACCTCCAGGATGGAGATGTCGAAGGTGCCACCGCCGAAGTCGTAGACGGCGATCGTCTCGTCCTGCTTCTTGTCCAGTCCGTAGGCCAGGGCCGCCGCGGTCGGCTCGTTGACGATCCGCAGCACTTCCAGCCCGGCGATCTGGCCGGCGTCCTTGGTGGCCTGACGCTGGGCGTCATTGAAGTAGGCAGGTACCGTGATCACCGCCTGCGCCACCGACTGCCCCAGGTACTCTTCAGCCGCCTCCTTCAACTTCTGGAGGATCATCGCGGAGATCTCCGGGGGCGAAGATTCCTTGCCTCCCGCATTGACCCGCGCATCCCCGTTCGAGGCCTTCACCACCTCGTAGGGGACCATCTTCATCTCTTCATTGACCTCGCCGTACTTTCGGCCCATGAAGCGCTTGATCGAGAAGACCGTATTCTCGGGATTCGTGACCGCCTGCCGTTTGGCCACCTGACCTACCAAGCGCTCGCCCGACTTGGCGAAGGCGACAATCGAGGGGGTAAGCCGGTTGCCCTCCGGATTGGTCACCACCTGTGGTTCTCCGCCTTCCATGACCGCGACAACGGAGTTCGTCGTACCCAGATCAATTCCGATTACCTTACCCATAACACCATGTCCTGTAATAAGTTGACGTCCATCACCCTATGGGTGAGATCTCATCTATCTAATAACTTTAAGAGTATATAATATGAGTCATTTATTGTAAACAACATACCACGCTGGAGCGGCCAGACGCCTCGCCCGGGCGGCAATTTCTGCCACCCGTAATCGACGGGGACTGCTAAAATAGAGTGCGGAAGGAGCCATGTGGTGCAACCCACCAACCGATTCGTAAAACAGGCTCGGCTCGTCTTCTTGCTGGTCGTGGCAGCGCTCGCTGGCGGGGTCAGCGGGGTGATCTTCGCCTACGCGCCGGATCTGTCGGCAGTGTCGACCCTCGACGACTACGCCCCCTCCACGATCACTCGCGTCTATGCGACTGGCGGGGAGGAGATCGGGCAGTTCGCGACCGAACGCCGGGTCATCATCGGCTACGACGAGATCCCCGAGGTGCTGAGACAGGCGCTCATCTCTTCGGAGGACGCCAACTTCTTCAACCACTTCGGTTTCGACCTGCGCCGGCTCGGCATCACCGCCGTGGAGAATGTCCTCAAATGGCGCCGTCGCGGCGGGAGCACGCTCACGATGCAGCTCGCCCGCCATGTGTCGCTGGACGGCGCCGACCCGCTGGGCATCGAGAAATACTGGAGCCGCAAGGTCAACGAAGCGATTCTCACCATCCAGATCGAGAAGCGCTACACGAAGCGGGAGATCCTGACCCTGTACTGCAACCAGATGTATCTGGGCAGCGGGGCCCACGGGGTCGAGGCCGCCGCACGGCTCTACTTCGGCAAGCCGGCGATCGACTTGACGCTGCCCGAAGCGGCGCTCATCGCTGGCATCTTCCAGACACCGTCGCGACAGAGCCCGCTGGTGAATCCCGACCTCGCGGTGGAACGGCGTAACTACGTGCTGACCCAGATGGCCGAGAACGGCTTCATCAGCGCGGACGAAGCCACGACGGCGATTTCGAGCGAACTGGTGCTGGCCGAGCGAACGCCCGGACGCCAGCAGGTCGCCCCCTACTTCGTGGAAGAGGTCCGCCAGCATCTCGAGGCGGAGTACGGCGCCCGAGCGCTCTACGAGGACGGCCTGGAGGTGCACACGACGCTCGACGCGTCGATGCAGGCCGCGGCCAACGTCGCCGTCGAGCGCCAGCTGCGGATCCTGGACAAGCGGCACGGCTACCGCGCCCCGACCGAGAACGTGCTCGAAGACGATGAGACGCTCGAGGAGTATCGCCACTCGCGATGGCGCTACGGGATGGCGGTCGACGACATCGTGCCGGCCCTGGTCACCGGCACCGAGAACGGCGCCATCCAGGCCCGGGTGGGCGAGTACACGACCAGCATCCCGCGAGCCGGCTTCGGCTGGACGCGCCGCCGCACGGCGGACGAGTTGGTGTCACCAGGCGACCTGATCGAGGTGAAGATTACCGCGCTCGACGACGCCGCCAAGCAGCTGACGAGTGAGCTCGAGCAGGAACCCGAGGTCGAAGCCTCCCTGATCGCGATCGACAACCGGACCGGCCGCACACTCGCGATGGTGGGCGGCTACAGCTTCAACCGGAGCAAATTCAACCGGGCGACCCAGGCGCAGCGCCAGCTGGGATCACTCTTCAAGGGCATCGTGTTCGCGGCCGCCATCGATCGTGGCTACACACCCTCGTCGATCATCATGGACGAGGAGGTCTGCTTCGACCCCGGCCCCGAACAGGAGCCGTACTGCCCGGAGAACTACAAGAACGAGTTCCTGGGACCTGTGACGCTGCGGCACGCCTTCGAACGCTCGATCAACGTCCCGGCGGTGCAGTTGATGGCCGAGATGGGGCCCGAGGCGGTCGTGGCCTATGCCCCCAAGTTCGGCTTCACCTCAGAGGTGCCCCCGTACCTTTCGGTGGCGCTCGGTGCGGCGGAGACCACCCTCGAAGAGATCACCAGCGCCTTCTCCGTGTTCCCGAACCGTGGGGTTCGGATGTCGCCATTCCAGATCACGCGTATCACCGACCGCACCGGCAAGCTGCTGGAGGAGAACCAACCCGAGGGTCAGGACGCGATCCCGGCCGACACCGCCTACGTGATGCTGAACGTGCTGCGTGGCGTCGTGGACCGAGGCACCGGTCAGGGCGCACGCCAGCTCCGATGGCCGCTCGGTGGTAAGACAGGAACGGTGGATGACTTCACCGATGGGTGGTTCGTCGGGTTCGACCCCAACATCACCGTCGGCGTCTGGGTCGGCTTCGACGTGAAGCGCTCGCTCGGCAACGGTCAGGACGGCGCGTCGGTGGCGCTACCGATCTGGCGCGAGTTCATGCGCGCCTACATCGAGGACCGCCCGACGCCTGACGGCTTCGTCCCGCCCAACAACATCGTCTTCCAGACGGTGGACCGGACTACAGGCGAGATAGCCGAGCCCTGGGCCACCAACGCCATCCAGGAAGCGTTCGTCTCCGGCACGCAACCCGGCTCCAGGTTTGAGAGGTAGGGCAAGCCCTCCTGTCTCCTGACTACTCAGGCGAAGGCTGACCTCCAGCCTTCGCCATCAAGTACGCCTTGATGAAGGGGTCGAAGTCGCCGTCGAGCACTCGCTCGACATTGCCGGTCTCCATCTGCGTCCGCAGGTCCTTCACCATCTGGTAGGGGTGTAGCACATAGTTCCGGATCTGGCTCCCGAAGTCGATCGCCTTCTTCTCGCCGCCGATCGCTTCGAGTTGGGCTTGCTGCTCCTGCAGCTTCTTGTCGTAGAGCTTTGCCTTGAGCACCTTCATCGCGGCATCGCGATTCCGGTGCTGTGACCGCTCGTTCTGGCAGGAGACGACGATGTTGGTGGGCAGGTGCGTGATTCGCACCGCCGAGTCGGTCACGTTGACGTGCTGCCCGCCTGCTCCACTCGAACGGTAGGTGTCAATCCGCAGATCCTTCTCGTCGACCTCGATATCGACATCGTCCGGCAACTCGGGCCACACATAGACAGAGGCGAAGGAGGTGTGTCGGCGCGATGCCTGGTCGAAGGGCGAGATCCGCACCAGCCGGTGCACGCCCGCCTCGGCCAGCAGCAGGCCGTAGGCGAAATCGCCCGCCACGGTGATAGTCGCGGCCTTGACGCCCGCCTCGTCACCAGGCTGCCACTCGATGATCTCGGCCTTGAACTCTCGACGCTCGGCCCACCTGAGGTAGGCGCGCGCCAGCATCTCGGCCCAGTCCTGCGATTCAGTGCCGCCGGCGCCGGGATGAATGGTGAGGATGGCGTTCTTGTCGTCGTGCTCGCCGCCGAGCATCTTCTTGACCTCGCCCGCCTCCACCTCCGAGGTCAGCGCGTCGAGGCCCGCCTGCAAGTCGTCCCCGACATCCTCGCCCTGCGACGCCCAGTCGACGAGCACCTCCAGGTCGCCCGCCTTCTGACGCAGCGATTCGGCGAGGTCGTGGTCCTCCTGCAGCCGCCGACGCCGACGCAGCATCTGCTGCGCCAGCTCCGGTTCCTTCCAGAAGCCGGCCGCCGCGGCCTGTTGTTCGAGCGCGGCGAGCTCTTTCACCGCTTCTGGGGTGTCAAAGATAGCCGCGCAGCGCGGTCGACCGCTCAACCAACTGTTCGTAACGCCGAATCTGCGCTTCAAGCTCGACTGCCATCGCTTCGATGCTCCTCTTCTCGTGAAACCGGTGGTGCTCTACCAACGGCCCGTCCAGACGCCGACCGACGCGGTCAGGGTCACGAACAGGCACAGGTAGGCTAGCAGATCGCCGATGCGGCCATAGACGGTCAACTCGTCGATCAGGCGCACCTCTTCGTTCAAGACCGTGGTCTCGAACAACGCGCTTCGGGCGAGCACCCGGCCATACGGGTCGACGACGCCGCTGATGCCGGTATTCGCCGCGCGGACCAGATAGCGCCCCTGCTCGATTGCGCGCATGGTCGCCTGCTGAAAGTGCTGGTGCGGCGCGGCCGACCGCCCGTACCACGCGTCGTTCGTGATTGTGGTGAGCAGCTGACTCCCGTCGCGGACGAAGCTGCGCACCAACGCCGGGTAGATAATCTCATAGCAGATGGCGGTGCTTGTGAGATGCGATCCGATCGGCAGGGTCACGGGGCCCGTCCCTGGGCTGAATGGCACGATCGACTCGACCAGCGGCTGGGCAAAGAACAGCAGCGAGGACAGCGGCACGTATTCGCCGAACGGCACCAGATGCCGCTTATGATAGACGGCGGTGGTGTCTCCATCCGGCCCGACGGTGAACGCGGCGTTGAAGAGACGTACGACCGTGTCCTGCCGTCGCTGGGTGCTGCCGAACAGCAGATGCGCGCCGGTGTCTCGCGCCAGTTGCCGGACCGCCTCGCCGCCCGGGTGCTCTTCGAAGCCGAACGGCGTCGCCGATTCCGGCCAGACGATCAACTCGGCGCCATCGCGCGCCGTGTCCCGTCTCAGCGACAGATAGCGTTCGAGAATCGAGGCACGAAGCGCCGGATCCCACTTCTGTTCCTGCGCGATGTTGCCCTGCACGAGACCGACCTGGAGCGGCGTGCCGACATCCACCAGCCGGTTGTCAGCCAGGCGGACGGCGCCAAAGACGAGGACCGCGGCGACCACGCCCACCGTCGCCAGCACCGGTGTCCTCGCCGTGCGCCACGACGCGACCAGGGCCAGCGCGAGGGCGCTGTTGACCAGCACCACCAGCAGCGTCACCCCGTGGACGCCGAAGAGGCTGGCCAGCTGGGCCACCGGGAGCACGCCGGTCTGGCTATAGCCGAGCAGCTCCCACGGGAACCCGCCAAGGACCCAGAGCCGCCCCAGCTCCGTGGTCAGCCAGACCGGTGCGGCCGCCATGAGGGCCGGAGGGCCGAACCGTCGCAGCAGCAACGCGGTCATCGCGGCCCACGCGGCCGGGAACGTGGCCAGGTAGAGGACGAGCAGACCGTTCAGCACCACCGCCAAAGGACGGGGGATGCCGCCGAACTGCATCATGACCTGCGTGAGCCAGGGCAGGATGCCGGCAAAGTGCACCAGCCCGGCGACAAGACCGGCACGGAACGCCAGCCGGGGCGGCGCGCCAGCGGCCATCGTCACCAGCAGCGGCACGAGGGCCACCCAGGCCGCCAGCGGATGTCCCCAGGTTGGGAAACTCAGGACGAGCAGGGCGCCAGACAGCGCGCCGCTCAGCAGCAGGCGCGAAGCAGGGAACGTGGCGGGCGAATCCGGAGACACGCGTGTCAGACGCGAAACGCTCAGGGCTGGATGACCCAGGGCGTGAACGCCTCCTCGGTTTCCAGACGCTCCTTGATCCGATCCGCCTCGGTGGAATCCTCGAACGGACCGACCTGGACCCGGAACACGCCCACTGACTCGCCATCGGCCGGCGCCACGACCACGGCCGGATACCCCGCGCCGATGAGCCGATCGGCAACCGCCCGGGCTTCGCCCGGATCACGCAGCGCCGTCACCTGCACCATGTAGCCAGTCTCCTCGGGCGCCGGAGGCGGCGGCGCCGGCGGATCGGGAAGGGTCTCGGGCACTGGAGGGGGGGCGGACTGCACCTCGGCGTCGCCCAAGACGTCCTGCAGCTCGGCGGTCTCGGTCTCCGACGGCGCGGACGCCCGCGGGGCAGGCGCCGGCACCGGCTCGGTCAGTTCATCGTGATACGACAGGCCCTCGAGCGGGGACGAGCCGTCCGGGGCGGCGACGTCACCGTCAAACAGCGCCGCGTCGGTCACGCTCGACCGAACGGGGTCGCCCGCGCCCATCCGCTGGGCCGGCAGGCCGCGCCCGACGAGCACGCCACACAGGAACACGATGACGGCGACGACCGTCGCCATCATCGCGACGAACACCAGCTGCTTGGCGCTCGGTGGCGCCTCAGTCTGACCGCTGTTCGCCATCGTTGCCGTCACTCGATGAAGGCTTGAGCAGATTCAGCAGTTCGACCGGAACCGGGAACAGGATGGTGGAGTTCTTCTCCCCGGCGATCTCGGTCAGGGTCTGGAGGTAGCGCAGAGTCACGGCCAGCGGCTGTTTGGAGATGACCTCGGCCGCCTGCTGGAGCCGTTCCGACGCATTGTACTCGCCCTCGGCGTGGATGATCTTGGCGCGCTTCTCACGCTCCGCTTCGGCCTGACGAGCCATCGCGCGCTGCATGTCATCGGGCAGATCGACATGCTTCACCTCGACGGCCGACACCTTGATGCCCCATGGATCGGTCTGCTGGTCGAGGAGCCGCTGCAGCTCCTGATTCAGGCGATCACGCTCTGACAGCAGGTCATCGAGCTCGACCTGACCGAGCACGCTCCGCAGCGTCGTCTGCGCCAGCTGTGAGGTGGCGTAGTGGAAGTTCTCGACCTCGACGATGGCCCGTTGCGGGTCCATCACCCGGAAGTAGATGACCGCATTGACCTTCACCGACACGTTGTCTCGCGTGATGATGTCCTGCGGCGGCACGTCCATGACGATCGTGCGCAGCCCCACCCGCACCATCCGGTCGATCGGGGCGAACACCAGGATGATGCCGGGCCCTTTGGACTGCGGCAGCAGCTTGCCGAGTCGGAAGATCACCCCGCGCTCGTACTCGTTGAGGATCTTGATCGAGTTGGCGAGATAGAGCGCCACCACCATGAGGAAGATCAGCAACGGATTCAACGTCATCAATGCGCTCCTTCAGTTCCGGACTCGTGCGGCGCCTCCGGCGCCACGGTGAGCGTCATCCCATCGATGCCGACCACCTTCACCCTCGCCCCACGCGGGATCGCCTGGGTGGCGATCGCCGACCAGATCTCGCCGTGCGTGGCCACCCGGCCAACCGCTCCGGGAGCGATCGCCTCGATGACCTCGCCAGATTCCGTCAGCATGCCGGCCGTGCCGCTCACCGCGGGCCGACGCTGCACCCGGATGGCCAACCGCACGAGGAGCGAGACGATCGCGCCCAGGGCCACGACCGTGGACAGAATGAACGGCCACCCCAGCTGGAGCTCGGGAGCCGGCGAGTCGATCAACATCACCAGCCCGAACGCCATGCTCGCCACGCCCCCGGCGGCCAGAGCCCCGAAGGTCGGCGTGAAGATCTCCATCACCAGCAACACGAGCCCGAACAACAGCAGGAGCACGCCGACGTAGTTCACCGGCAGGACCTGGAGCGCAAAGAACGCGAGCAGCAGACAGAGCCCGCCCGCGACACCCGGAAGAATCGCACCGGGACTCCAGAGCTCGACCGTCAGCCCGAGCGTCCCCAGGCTCAGGAGCAGGACGGCGATCTGCGGGTGGGCGATGGCGCTCAGCAGTCGCTGACGCCAGTTCATCTCGACCTGCTGGACGCTGGCGCCGCGCGTCCGCAGCACCTGGGTCTCTCCGCCCCACCGCTCGACCCGGCGCCCATCAAGGGCGGCCAGCAGCGCATCGATGTCCTCGACGACCAGATCGATCAGGGGCGGCTCGGCGGCCAGCGCCTCCTCTTCGGTGAACGACTGGCTGTCGACGACCGCCTTCTCCGCCAGCTCGACGTTGCGTCCGCGCTGGGTCGCCAGCGAGCGGGCGTAGGCGGCCACATCCGACGCCGCCTTCTCGGCCATCGTCTCGTCCATCGGCTGTCCGGAACCGGCCACCGGATGGGCGGCGCCGATGTGGGTGCCGGGCGCCATCACCGCGATGTCCGCGGCGATCGTAATCAGGAATCCCGCCGAGGCGGCCCGAGCGCCGCTGGGGCCGACGTACACCGCGATCGGCGTCTCGGCCTCGATGATGCTGGTATTGATGTCGCGCGTCGAATCGACCAGTCCGCCGGGCGTCCGCAGCACAAGCACCAGGAGCTCGGCCTCGTCGGCGTCAGCGGCGGCGATCGTCTGGGTGATGAACTCGGCCGAGGCGGGGTGGATCAGGGCGTCGACCTCGGCCACGTGCACCCGCGGCGCGCTGTCACCGGACCCGGACTGGCCCGCGG
>CAJWMX010000076.1 GCA_913043805.1 uncultured Acidobacteriota bacterium
CCAGCAGGTGGCCGATCATCCAGGCAAAGGCGGCCAGCGGCGCCGGATCGGTATCAATCAGACTTAACCCAAAGAGATCCAGGTGCGCGGCCCCGGGGATATGGCCAGCGGCGTACGCCTCGGCCGGACGTAAGTCAAGGAGCACCGGAGGTTCCCCTCCCGCCAGAAGTTCCACGAGCTCGGTGGCATCGACCAGCAGCCCCGGGTGGGCGTAGCTTGACGGCGTCTCACTCATCCGAGGGCCTCGAGAGCATGCTCGGTCTTCCAGGACCGCTGCTCGAACGTGAATAACCACGCAAGCCGTCTGATCAGAGGGACGGACGTCGCGACCCGGTCGACCCACTCCAGCCCAAGCAGGAACGGTGGCAGCATCCGTTGCTCGTCTGGAATCGAATCAAGCTCGTCCGAACGGGCTAGAAACCTCTCAAAATCGTCCACAGTCATCTCCGCCCGCGCGTGCTTTATAGGTAAGCCAAGGGAGTGTACCATGGCGCTGTCGTTGCCCGTTTCACGCCTGAACTGCTTGAAACCATCAGGCCCGCGGAAATAGTCGGGCCAAGGTTCCCGTGTCCTCTCGCGCGTTTCTCGCCGGTCGCTACATCTACCTCCACGCGCTAAAAGAGCGTTTCGTCCCCAAGCGAAGCCGGCTGAGCCGACCGGAGAAGAGCCAGGAGAACATCTCGTGAATCTGCCCCTGGTCGATCTCCAGCGCCAGCGCCATTCGATCGCCGACGAACTACAGCCGGTAATTGACGCGGTTCTCGATCACTGTCATTTCGTCGGCGGCCCTGAAGTCGGCCAATTCGAGGAGGCGTTCGCCAGCCTGTGCGGCGTGGTCACTGCGTCGGCGTCGGCAACGGCACCGACGCCTTGTTCCTGGCGCTTCTAGCCCTTGGCGTCGGGCCCGGCGACGAGGTGATCACGGCCGCCAACAGCTTCGTAGCCACTGCCGAGGCGATCACGATGACCGGCGCCACGCCGGTGTTCATCGACTGTGACCCCAACCGCTACACGCTCGACCTCAACCAGGTCGAGAACGCGCTCACATCGCGAGCGCCACGGGTCAAGGCCATCGTGCCAGTTCACCTCTACGGCCTGCTGGTGGACATGCCTCGGCTTATGGACCTCGCCCGGAAGGCCGGAGTTAAGGTGCTCGAAGACGCCGCCCAGGCCCACGATGCCAGATCTGAGGAAGGCGCCGCTGGCAGCTTCGGCGATATGGCGGCCTTCAGCTTCTACCCTGGCAAGAACCTGGGGGCGTTCGGCGATGGCGGCGCCGTGGTGACCCGCGATGCCGAACTGGCCGAGCAGGTCAGAAAACTGGCAAACCACGGGCGCGTCGGCAAGTCCGACCACGTGCTCTCCGGACACAACAGTCGTCTCGACACACTGCAGGCGGCGGTACTGAGCGTCAAGCTCAGACACCTGCCGGCGTGGTCAGAGAGTCGGCGGGCGCTTACGCGGCGCTATGTGGAGCGACTGGCGGGCGCAGCGACCGGCTGGTCCCTCCGACGTTGCCCGAGGGGCGGGAACACGTCTTCCACCTCTATGTCGCACGCTGCGAAGACCGGGACGGATTGCGACAGTTCCTCGCGGACCGGAAGATCGCCAGTGGCGTGCACTACCCCATCAGCCTGCCGCTGTTCCCCGAGATGACGACCGAGGAACAAGATCGCGTGGTGGATGCGGTTCTCGAATGGCTCGACTGAACCGGGCTACGCCAGCACGGCGTATCTGAAGAGAAAGAGCGCCGCGAAGACGTAGAGTAGCCAGTGCACGTCGCTGGCCCGCCCTCGCGCCAGCTTGAGAACTACCCAGGCCACGAAACCGAACGCGATCCCGTCTGTGATGCTGATCGTCAGCGGCATCACCATGATGGTCAGAAACGCGGGGAGTGCCTCGGTGGGGTCGTCCCAGTCGATCTGGCGCACTCCGCGCACCATCATCGTCCCGACCAGGATCAGGGCGGGCGCCACCACCGGATAAAGCGTCACCCCGTCCCCCGCGTCGTAGCCGCCCCCGATCATGCTCACGAGGGGCGAGAAGAAGAGAGACAACAGAAACAACCCCGCAATGACCACGGCGGTCAGCCCGGTGCGACCGCCAGCGGCGACACCGGTCGCGCTCTCGACGTAGGCCGTCACCGTGGATGTTCCCAACCCGGCCCCGGCCACCGTGCCGATGGCGTCGGCCAGCAGCGCACCGCGAGCCCGGGGCAGCTTGCCGTCGCGCATCAACCCCGCCTGCTCCCCAACGGCCACCAGCGTGCCGACGGAATCGAAGAGCGCGAGAAAGAAGAACACGAAGATCACGCACGCCATCTCCGGACGAAGCGCGCCGAGCACGTCCAACTGCCCCAGCGTCGGCAGTATCGACGGGGGCAAGCTGGCGACGCCTTGCGGCTCGATGAGTCCGCCGAGCCAGGCCACGCCGGTAGCGGCGAGAATGCCGATGAGAATCGCCCCCTGTACGCCTCGTACCCAGAGCCCGGCCATGACCACCAGCCCCACGAGCGACACCAGGACCGGCGGCATCCGGAGGTCGCCGAGCGCGACCAGGGTTCCGGGCGAGGCCACGATGATGCCGGCCCACTGAAACCCGATCATGGCGATGAGCAAACCGATGCCGGTGGCGATGGCGTACTTCAAGGATCTGGGGATGGCCGTGATGAGCAGCTCACGCAGCCCGAATCCGGCCGTGGCCACGAATACGGCGCCGGCGATGGCCACACCGCCGAGCGCCACTTCCCAGGGCACCGCCATGGCGCCGACGACCGTGAAGGCGAAGTAGAAGTTGTGCCCCATCGCGGGAGCCACCGCGATCGGGTAGTTGGCCAGCCCGGCCATCAGCAGAGTGGCAAAGGCGGAGGCCAGACAGGTGGCGACGAAGACGGCGCCGAAATCGAGACCGAGCGAGCTGAGCAGCGCCGGTTGGACGAAGAGGATGTAGGCGAGGGTGAGAAAGGTAGTGGATCCGGCAAGGACCTCGGTGCGCACGCTGGTGCCATTGGCCGAAAGCTGGAACTGACGCTCCAGGAAGGCCAGCATCACCGTTCCAGCTCCCATTCCTCAGACTCCGGCCGGACCCGTGCATCGTCTCGAAGCTTGAAGAGGTGTGCGAGCACGCTCTCCTTGGCCGCCGCCAGCAGCGATGACGACAACCCGGGGTAGATTCGACTGACGATCGCCTCGGCAGTCCGAGCCCCCGCTTCGAGCGCGGCCAGCACCTGCTCCTCCCGGCGTTGCCGATGCTCCAGGTACTCGGTGAGGACCCGCCGCGGGTCCTCGATCGGCTCCCCGTGGGCAGGCAGCATTCTGGCCGGCGCGAGCTCGAGGATACAGCGCAGCGACTGAAGATAGTCGGTGAGGCTGCCACCTCGCGTGGCTGGGATCACGACCGAGCTCCCGAGCACGACCAGGTCCGCGACGAACAGCGTGCCGGTGGATTCGTCATGGAGGCACACGTGATCGGGGGCGTGGCCGGGTGTATGGACCACGCGGAGGCAACCGTCCCCGGCCTCGACCTCGTCCCCGTCCGCCAGCGGCTGCCAGTCGACGCCGTAGCGCCCATCGAGCTCTGGCCACGGGACTTTTCTGAAGATGGCATCCGGCCACCTTGCCGCGACCGCCGAGCTGCCCTCAGCGTGGTCGGAGTGGGCGTGGGTCACCAGCACCTGCTCCAACCGGACTCCGGCCAACGCCTCGTCCAGCGCTGCCAGATGACGGGCTTCGCCCGTCGCGGCGTCGATGAGCGTCGGGCACCGCCCGTTCAGCAGATAGGTATTGTTGCCGGCGCCGGTGAAGGGCCCGGGATTGAAACCGGGCAACAGCGTGACATCCACGGGGTGGGTAAAACGCGGTTACGGAACGTGGAAAACGGACGACAATTATACGCGTGTTGGATCCCGTCGCCCCCGTCGAAGAGTTCACCGCCGACGAACGTCGCGCCCTCGCTCCCTACTTCACCAACGTCGACCGGCCGGTCTTCGCGCTCCGCAACCTGCCCGAGGTCGTGAAGGGTGCGCTGTTCGCGCGCTATTCCCGTTCGGCAAAATCCGTCCGGCGTCTGTTTCTGGACGAGTTTCACGAGGCTGTGGCCTCCGGGGGCACCGAAACCGTGGGCGTGGAACGGGCCGAGCGGCTGTATGAACGTGTGTTTGGCGACTACGGCGACGACTCGGTCGCCCAGCTCGGAGGCGCCCACATCGCCTGCGAGGGAGTCTCGAACATCCTGACGAAGGTGCTCGAACGGGGCCGTCTGATGGCCTACCTCGAGCAATCCACGCGTTATGTCCCCTACACCGACCGCCCAGGCGGACGATGGAAATATCACGCGCCAACCGAGCTCGACGGCCATCCCCTGAACACCCGGTACCGCGAAACACTCGACGAGGCGTTCGCGACCTACGCCCGGTGGTTCGAACCGGCTCAGGAACACTACCGCCGGAAGCACCCGCGGGCGGAAGGCGACTCGGAGGCGGTCTATCGCGCCGCCATCCGGGCCAAGGCTCTGGACACGCTGCGGGGGCTGCTGCCGGCCGCCACCCGGTCCAACGTAGGCATCTTCGGCTCGGGCCAAGCATTCGAAGCATTGCTGCTGCGGATGCGAGCGGACCCGCTCGCCGAGAGCCGCGAATGCGCCGACCAGATGCTGACCGAGCTCCGTAAGCTGATCCCGGCCTTCCTGACCCGGGTCGATCGCGAGGATCGCGGCGTGCGGTGGAGTGCGTATCTGGCATCGACCCGTCGCGACAGCGAGGCCGAGGCCCATCGGCTCCTGGCCGGCCTGGCACCCGAGCCCCGTGAGGAAGTTACGCTTGCCGACTTCGACCCTGAAGGTGAAGTGAAGGTCGTCGCGGCCGTCCTCTACGAGTCGTCCCGGCTGCCGGAGGACCAGCTGATGTCGGTGGCCCGCGGGATGAACGTCGACGACCGGGTCTCGCTGCTGAAGGCCTACGTCGGCGACCGCGCCAACCGGCGACACCGGCCGGGCCGCGCCTTCGAGCGTACCGACTACTGCTTCGATCTGCTCTCGGACTATGGCGCGTTCCGCGACCTGCAGCGCCACCGGTTGCTGACTGTCGAGTGGCAACGCCTGTCGACCGACCACGGCTACACCGAGCCGGCGGCTATCGAGGAGATCGGGGCAGGCGACGACTGGGAACGGATCATGGACCAGACCCGCGCGCTCTACGACGAGTGGAGCGCGGATATGCCGACGGCCGCCCAGTACTGCGTCCCGATGGCATACCGACTGCGCTACCGGATGCAGATGAACGCCCGCGAGGCGATGCACGTCATCGAGCTGCGAACGGCGCCCCAGGGCCATCCCGCCTATCGGCGCGTCTGCCAGCGGATGCACACGCTGATCGCGGAACAAGCGGGCCACCGAGCGCTCGCCGAGGCGATGTCCTACGCCGACCACACGTCGGTGGAACTGGAACGCCTGGGAGCCGAACGGGCGAACGAGCGGCGCCGGCAGGTGGCGGCCCGCGACTGAGCTAGCGGGGCGCGCCAGGGGCGGATGTCTCGACCGCGACGACCTGTCCGTCGCTGTAGCGTTCGATCCGGTCAATCGTGCCGTCGCGACGGGTCGAATACTCGGCCCGAATCAGAGCGCCGTCCTCGTCGAAATAGGTCCAGCCGTCTTCGATACCGTCGCCCCGAGCCGAGAACCCGACGTTGACCAGCGAGCCGTCCGGCGCCATGTGGCGCCAGTAGTCGACCACGTCGTCGTTGTTCTGGTCGAACTGACTCTGCAGGACGACGCCAGCCTCGTATCGGGTCCACATGTCGAACCAGAGGTCCCGATCACGGTCGGTCGCCAGCCAGACCAGCTCACCCGACGCCGCGTCGTAGAGTCGCCCTGAGCCCGGCTCGTCTCGGAGCCGCTCGCCAGATGGTCCGCCAACCTGGTACACGACCACACCGGACACCGCCGCCACCACGAGTACCAGCGTCAGAAACGCGTGCTCGAGACGAGACGGTGGCGGGCTGAACGAGCGACGTCGTGACCGGGATGGAGCTGGCACGGCGGCCTACGTCTCCTTGCCGGTCCAGTAGCGGGAGTACTCCTCGAGGAAGGTCAAGCTATCGAAAGAGGTCATCCGATCGAAGAACAGGACGCCGTCCAGATGATCCGTCTCATGTTGCACGACCCGGGCTGGATAGCCGGATGCGGTCATCGCAATCGGCGTGCCGTGGCGGTCGAGCGCCCGGATCCGGATCTCGACCGCCCGGGGCACCCTGCCTCGCACGTCGGGAATGCTCAAGCATCCCTCCCAGTCCTCCTCGACCTCGGTCCCTATCGGCGTGATCTCGGGATTGATGATCACGACGGGCGACATGCCGGCATCCTCCTCATCGACGCCCGCCACGAAGAGACGGATGCTCTCGTGCACCTGCGGCCCCGCCAAACCGATACCCTGGCTGTCGTGCATCGTCTCGAACATGTCGTCGATCAACCGCTGAATCCGGGGGGTGGAGATCTCGGACGGCTCGAGAGGACGGGCTCGCTCACGAAGCACCGGGTGCCCCATCCGAGCCACCTTGAGGATCGACATGGCCTCGGATTATACCGTCCGGCCAGAGACGGCCGCCTCGACTCACGGCTTCGGCTCGGGGGAGAATGGCGCCGGCAGGAGTGCAGTTGACCGCTCTGAGCGACTTCTTCAGACGCTGGTTCTTTCCTGGCTCTATCGAGTTCCTGTTCGTGGGCCTCGCCGTCGGTGTGGCGATGCTCTGGGGCACGGAGCGCATGACCAGGTTGGGAAAGATCTGGCTGACCGCGCTCGTGGTGACCTACCTGGGCATTAGCACGCCTCAAGGGGCTGATCTGCTGGTCTGGAGCCTTTCTCGTGAATTCACGCCAATCGAGGGCCTGCAAGACACCGAGGGCGCCACCGCGATCGTGGTGCTCGCGGCCGACAGCACCACGGTGGCGGCCCACGGCCACGAGATCGAACAGATCAGCGGCGTCGGTGCGCTCCGCGTGTTCGAGGCGGCCCGGCTGCACGCGCTCGTTCCCCAGGCGCTCGTGTTCACTTCAGGCGGACCGAGCAACTACGGATCGAAGGCGCAGTCGCTGGCGGCACTGCTCGGTGAGGAGCTCATTGCTCTGGGTGTCCCTCGCGATCGGATCATCGTCGAAGCCCGTTCAGGAAACACCTATCAACACGCGGTCAGACTCGCGCCGCTCCTCCGCAAGCATGGCGTCAGGCGGTTCCTGCTGGTCACTTCGCCCACGCATATCCGCCGCGCGACGATGACCTTCAAAGCGCAGGGCCTCGACCCCGTCCCATCGCCGGGTACGATGCGGTCGAGCCGCGACGCCCGGGAATGGGGACCGCAGCTCCGACACCTCCGGATCAGCCAGCAGGCGATATACGACTACATCGGGCTCGGCTACTACTGGGCCAAAGGGTGGATCTAGTCGACCGGGGCGGCAGCATGCACATGGAACGGCAGGGCCCGTATCGCTTCTGCCCCCTCTGTAGCGGAACCCTCGAATCCCGCCTGCTCAAGGAGGGCGACCCGGAGCGACTGGTCTGCACCGCCTGCGGCCACGTCGTGTATTTCGACCCGAAAGTCGCGGTGGGCACAATCATCTCGATGCCAAACGACGAGATCGTCTTGGTGAAGCGGGCCATCGACCCCGGCTACGGCCTGTGGGTGTTCCCGGGAGGCTACGTCGATCGTGGCGAGGTGGTCACCGACGCTGCCCTTCGCGAGGCTCGAGAGGAGGCCGGATTGCAGATCCGCCTCGACGGCTTGATCAGCATCTACTCCTACGCGCGGAGGCCACCGGTCATCATCGTCTACGCAGCGACAGCGTTGAGCGGCGAGCTCGATCACGACGAAGAGAGTCTCGAGATCGCGACCTTCCGGGCCGACCAGATCCCCTGGGAGGAACTGGCGTTCCAGAGCACCCACGAGGCGCTGCGGGACTACTACGCTGGGGTGCTCCACCCCCACTGCAAGTAGACGGGGCGCCGCGACCTCAGCCCGCCTGGGCCTGCGAGTCGACCGCCGGCACCGGGAACTTGAGGTCTCGTCGTTCGGCGCCCGCTACCGCCTCGTCGACCAGCGCATCCATGTCGAGGGCCGACTCGGCCTCCTCCAACTGTCGCTCAGTGGTGCGGGTGGCGGGATGCTTCGGCGTGAACAGGGTGCAGCAGTCCTCGTCCGGGATGATCGAGATGTCGTAGCTGTCGAGACGCCGCGCCTCATTCACGATCTCGTCCTTGTCCATCCCGACGAGGGGGCGCAGCACCGGCATGGAGGCAACTGAATCAATGACCGCCATGTTGTCGAGCGTCTGTGACGCGACCTGCCCGACAGCCTCGCCAGTCACCAGCGCCCCGGCCCCGCTCCGGCGCGCGATCCGCTCCGCGATCAGGAGCATCAGTCGGCGATAGACGACGACACGGAGCGGCGGTGCGACCGCCAGCACCACTCGCCGCTGGATCTCGCCAAAGGCCACCAGGTAGAGACGGCTGTTGAGTTGGTAGCGGGTCAGCAACTCCGCGAGCTCGACCGCCTTCTCCTGTGAGGTCTTCGACAGAATCGGATAGCTGTGAAAGTGCACGAAGCGGACGCGACACCCCCGCTTGATCATTCGATACGCCGCCACCGGCGAGTCGATGCCGCCCGACAGGAGGCAAGCCACGCGACCGCTCACCCCGCTGGGAAGACCGCCGGCGCCCGGTTCCTTGCGGAGATAGCAGAAGGCCTCGTCGTTCAGAATCTCGACCCGCACGGTCAGCTCTGGCGCCGTCAGGCTGACCGTCCAGTCCCTGGCCGCCTTGAGACGCCCTCCCAGCTGACGTTCGATCTCCGGCGAGGTCAGCGGAAAGCGCTTGTCCGCGCGCTGCGCCTTGACCCGGAACGTGCGCGCCTCGGTATCGGCCAGCTCCCCGAGCGCCGTCTCGGCGATGACGTCGAGGTCGCGCGGCGTGCGGATCGCCCTGGAGTAGTTGGCGATACCCGGCACGCGAGCCAGGCGCAGCTTGACCTCTTCCCAGATCGCATCATCATCGGGATGCCGCAACTCGATGCGACCCATCAGAGCGCGGACCTTGACGTGACCGAGGTCGGCGGTCGCTGTCCGGATGTTGCTGACCAACCGCTCGACGAACCAGGGGCGGTTCTTCCCCTTGAGCGCGATCTCCTGATAGTGAATCAGTACCGATGCCATGGATGTGGGTCGGATGTCTCAGTCGGCGGCGCACAGGTATGCGTGGGTCGCGGTCGCCGCCCGGTGACCGCTAAGTACCGCTCCCTCGATCGTAGCCGGGAGCCCGGTGTCGGTCCAATCGCCCGCCAGGAAAAGCCCGCCAAGGGGCGTTTCCGTACCGG
>CAJWMX010000077.1 GCA_913043805.1 uncultured Acidobacteriota bacterium
GCCGCCGGCCCTTCCATGAACGAGATGCCCTTCCCTTTGACCGTATCGGCGACCAGCACCTTGGGAACGCCCGGGACCGCGTCCAGGCGGCCGAGCGCCTCGTCGATGGCCGCGAAGTCGTGGCCGTCACACCGCTCGACCCTCCAGCCGAACGCGGCGAACTTCGCTTCCAGATCTCCGAGGGGTGCGACCTCATCCACCCAGGTGTCCGACTGGATCTTGTTGTGGTCGACGATGACGGTGATCTCGTCTAACTTCCCCTCGACGGCCGAACCGAGCGACTCCCAGATCTGGCCCTCCTGGAGTTCGCCATCCCCGGTCAGCACATAGATCCGGTGACGCGTCCCGGAGAGGCGGTTGGCAATCGCCATCCCCTTGGCTTTGGAGATGCCCATCCCCAGCGAACCGGTATTGGCTTGGATGAACGGTGTTTCGACGTGCGGATGCCCGGCCAGTCCGTCGAGCCGTCGCAACCGATGCATCAGGTCGAAATCCAGGAGTCCCAGCCCCGTCAGCACGGCATAGAGCGCCGGCGCATCATGCCCCTTCGACGAAAAGAAGAGGTCGCAGGCCTCGTCACCCTGGCCGAGACCGTCCATCCGGTGCAGGAACAGCCAGCTCATCAGATCGACCGAGCTGAGGCAGGTGCCGGGATGCCCCGACCAGGCCCTGGCGATGCTGTAGAGCACATTGATCCGGACGTAGGCCACGAACACGGCTGCCCGGTCTTCTCGAGAAAGCTCCGACGCCGCCAGGGCCGCGAACGCCGACGCCGGCACGTAGAACAGCTCGTCGGAACCGACCTGTTCGAGCTGTGACTCACCCATGACGCTTCATCCTCCGTAGGGCGTCTCAGAGACGGGCGGCAGCTGCCACCCCTCGTGAGCCACCATCTGCTCGGCCAGCTGCCAGTCCCAGAGGTCGTTGATGTCGAACCCCTCGCGTTCGTCGGTCAGGAACGGCACGAGCGTTTCGCCCGCGATGGTCCGACCTTTCCGTACGACCCTGGCCCAGGCGATCTCGAGACTCGCGTTCTGCACGAATACCTCCGGCAGCGACGGCAGCTGGCTGCTGTGCCAGGGCTGTGACGCGGGACCAAAGGGCAGGAGCGGCAACAGGCGCTCTCCCCGAACGACCCACATCTTGCCGGGATGCTGCTTGACTGGCTCGACGGCCCGCAGGGAATCCACCCCGCTGGTGCCTGTGAACGTCCCCCAAGCCCGAGCAATCGTCTCGGCAGAGCGGAACGGGCTGGTCGGGCGCAGGATCGCGAACGCGTCGAAGGCTCGGCCCGCCTCGGTCAATTGCTCAAGGGCGTGCTCGACCCATTCGATGTCGGGCGACGTCGCACCCGCCATCTCCTCTGGTCGCAAGAACGGCACCTCCGCCCCGTAATGCCTGGCGATCTCGGCCATCGACTCGTCGTTCGTCGACACCACGACGGCCCCGAACACACCGCTCGCGCGGGCCGCGGCAATGGTATAGGCGATGAGTGGGTGCTGTCCGAGCACGCGGACGTTCTTGCCGGGCACCCGGGTCGACCCGCTGCGAGCGGGGATCAGGGCAACGGCGGACGGCTGAGACTGCTCCGGCACTGGACTACACCGCGGTGGGATCGTTGTGGATGTAGATCGTCTTCCAGTCCGAATAGACGTCGAGCGCCTCGGTGCCCGCTTCGCGCCAGCCGGTACCCGACTGCCGCAGCCCACCGAACGGCATGTGCGGCTCGCTCCCGTAGGTCGGTCCATTGATCGAGGCGACACCGGACTTGATCCGTCCGAGGAAGGTCATGGCGCGATGCACGTTGCGGGTATGGATGGCCGCTGTCAACCCGAACGGAGACCGGTTGGCCAGAGCGACCGCTTCGGCGAAGCCTGACACGCGATACAGGCACGCGATCGGTCCGAACAGCTCCGCCTTCGAGATCTCGGCGTCGTCGGCCGCGCCTTCGATCAGGGTCGGCTGCATGAAGAAACCGTCCTGATGCGCAGCCTCTGTCGAACGTCCTCCGCCGGCAAGCACCGTCGCGCCAGCCTCGTGAGCCCGGTTAACCGCCGCCACCATATTCTCGAGTTGACGCGCGTTGATGACGGGCCCCAGGTCGTCCTCGTCTCCCGTGCCGAGGGTGAGTCCACGCGTGTGGTCGAGCAGTCGCTGTTTGAACTCCTCATACACGGCGTCGAAGACGATTAGCCGGCTCCCGCTGGCGCAGCGTTGACCAGCATTGCTGTAGGCAGAGAGGGCGGCCACCTCGACCGCTCGATCGAGGTCGGCGTCGTCACAGACGATCAGCGGGTTCTTGCCGCCGAGCTCCATGCACACCTTGGCGAGTCTGGCGCCGGCCGTGGCCTGGATCTGCCGGCCCACTCCGCAAGAGCCGGTGAAGCTCACGACGTCGACCTGGTCGTGCTCGACGATGGGCGCGCCCGCCTCGGGCCCGAGCCCCTGCACGACGTTGAACACCCCCTGAGGAATGCCGACTTCGCTGAAGAGTCTGGCGACCCACCACGCCGTGGCGGGGGTGTCCTCGGACGCCTTCATCACCGCGGCGTTGCCGCACAGGAGGGCCGGATACGCCTTCCATGCGACGTTGGCGACCGGGGTGTTGGCGGCGATGATCAGGCCCGCCACCCCGATGGGCTGGCGTGAGACGAGCGCGGTTCGATGGGGCACGGCGCTGGTCGTCGTCCGCCCGTAGAAGCGCCGCCCTTCTCCGGCGACGAAGAGCCCCATCTCGACCGCGGCGCCGGTCTCGCCCAGGGCGTCCTTCATCGACTTCCCGGTCTCGAGCGACACGATCTCGGCAATCTCGTCACGCCGATCGCGCATCAGCAGCGCCGCATCCCGCAGCAGGTCCCCCCGATCCACGGGGCTGAGCTCCGCCCAGGCCTCCTGAGCGGCGCCGGCGGCGACGACCGCGTCCTCGACGTCGGCGGCGCCGGAGCGTGACAGCGTGCAGAGGGTCTCGCTGGTTGCGGGATTCAGCTTCGGCAACGTCCGCCCGTCACGGGCTGGACGCTCTTCACCGGCAATCCAGTTTGGAATCAGAGCGGGAATCGACATGCGGTCACAAACTCCAGGCGACTGGGTATCTCACCACGCCGTGAACCCGCCATCGACCCGCAGCTCGGTCGCGGTGACATAGGACGAGGCGTCGGAGGCGAGAAACCTGAGCGGACCGGTGAGATCGCTGAACTCGGCCATGCGTCCCAGCGGCACCCGCTCGTTGAACTTGCGTTTGAACTCCGGATCCTGCCCCCCCTCGACCCCACCGGGCGACAGCGTGTTCACGCGCACGCCATGCGGTCCCCAGACGGTGGCCAGATAGCGCGTCAGATTGACCACCGCCGCCTTCGAGGCTCAATAGGCGGGCGGCTTGAGGAAGGGTGGATCGAGCGGCACGTGGTCGTAGAACCTCAAATCCGGCGAGACGCTCGCGTACAGCGAGCCGATGTTGATGATCGACCCGCGCCGGGCGACCACCATGGCGGCGCCGAACACCTGTGACGTCTGGAACGTGCCGAGCGTGTTGACCTCGAGCACGAGGCGCGCGGCGTCGAGCGGCACATCCTCCATCCGGTGCGACGCGGCCCCGCTGGCCGACGGAGGCTGGTCGATCCCGGCGTTGTTCACTAGTACAGACGCAACGCCGAACCGGGCCTCGGCGGCCTCTCGCGCCTGCTCGAGCGACGTACGATCGAGGACGTCTGCATGGAGCAACACGCTGTCCTCGGGAGCACCGTCGAGCAGCGTCTGCAGCGCCTCGCTGGTCGGAGCCCGCTCCAGGTCCAGCGCCACGACCCGTGCCCCCGCCTCCAGGAGACACCCGACCCACACCGGCCCCAGACGCCCGGCCGCCCCGGTGACCACGGCGACCTGACCATCGAGCCGATAGGGATCGGTCCGGGTAATCCGAGCAGATCTGGCGAGAAGGCGTCGTCTCGCGCCATGGCCCCGGTGGTCGCCTTGCCCAGCACCGTGTCCATCTGCGCCGGTGGAATGCCATCACCAGGCGACTTGATCGCGATGTCCGCCTCCCTCACCACGTGCCCCGCGGGCAGGTCGCGGGCCGCGACGAGCTTCTTGCCCATCTTGACGACCGGGGCCTCTTCGCTCGCGTAGACGACCTTCTTGCCGTCACCCAAGCTCTGGCGGGCCCGTTCCAGATCGCGCGTCATCTTCCGCATCCCGACCGGCTCGAGTGAGAAGACATGGTCGGTCCCTTTCATCGCGCGGTTGAGCGTGAAGTGCTTCTCGATGACGCGGGCCCCGAGGACGTAGGACACCACCGGCATCGAGATGCCGTTGTCATGCCCGGAGTAGCCGATCACGATGTCGGAGAACTGCTCACGGTAGGTCTCGACCACCCGCAGGTTCAGCTCGCTGAACTCGGCCGGATAGCCGCACGTGCACTGCATGATGCAGAGTTGCGGATTGATCGGCATAATCGCGTCGTAGGCCCGCTGGACATCCTCGAGGGTCCCGCCGCCGGTGCTGACCAGCATCGGCTTGCCCACCTCGGCGATGTAGGTGAGCAACGGGATGTTGCGCAAGTCGGCCGACGCCACCTTGTAGGCAGGCAGGTCGATTGACGCCAGCACGTCGACACTCGCCTGGTCGAACGCGGTCGCGAAGAAGTCGAGTCCCAGTTCGGCGGCGAACTGCTGCAGCTCGACATAGTGGTCCTTGTCGAACTCCAGGAACTCGCGGTGCTCGCCATACGTCGCGCCGAAGCTGTTCTCGTGGTCGTACGGCTTGTTGAACATCGCCTCGGTGAAGAGCCCACGGTTGTCCCGCTTCTGCAGCTTGACCGCACTCACCCCGCATTCCTGGGCCTTCCGAAACATCTCCTTGGCGGTCTCCATCTTGCCTTGATGGTTGTGGCCTACCTCGGCGATGACATAGGCGGGGCTCTCGTCGTTGACGACGTGACTCCCCAGTTTCAGCTCGCGTGACATATGTCCTCCTGGCCACGAGCCGGCCGCGCGGCCAGCTCGTCGTCGGTCTCTGATACAGGCTACAAGGTTCCCTCGGGCGCCGGATCGCCGCCCCGGAGTCGTTCGACCAGCGCGTCCCATCCGAGCGCGCCTGCGGCAGTCTCCCGGGCGTGAGTGGCCAGCGCCCCCAGCAACGCGTCATCGGTCGGGAGCGCGTCGCAGCGATTGATGTCGATCACGTTGTGCAGATGTTTGAACTCGGACGGCGAATGGTCGTCGAGGTTCGTGATGACGACCGACCCGCACTCCATCGCGGCGTTCACCGTGGTGTTGTTGGCCCTGACCCCCTTGTCGAAGAACGCGGCGAAGAAGGTCGTGTCGATGAGGTAGTTGTACACGGCGGTGTCGGACATGTACCCGAGGAAGTAGATGTGGTCGCCGTAGATCTCCCTGAGCTCCTCGAACACCACGGTGAACCGCTCATCAAAAGCGGTGCCCTCGTGCAACGCGGTCGACAGATAGACGGAGTAGGGCTGCCCGGTCGCCTCGAGCAACGCGTGCACCTCGCGGTGCAGCTCCGAACGCACCTTGTGCGCCATCCCGAACGCGAAGACGGACAGACCGGCCGGCTTGAACCGCTGCGGTTCGAGCAACGTCGACGGGCACCACGACTGCTCGACATCCGGCCGTCTGGCGCGAAGCTGCTCGACCAGCTCGGCGTTTCCGCAGTGCACGGCCGCCGCGCGTGACAGCAACAACTGCTCGACCGGGGTATCGGACCACGCGTGCAGGAACAGACTGAACCGCCGGCGCCAACCGGCGGTCTCGACCATCGAGGCCAGCGCCGCCATGTCCGTTTCGGTGAACTCGGACAGCTTGAGCGACAGCAGCGGGTGGTCGAGCGTCGCCGTGCGCCCGTCGAACAAGCCGAACATCGGTACATCAAGGCGGCGGGCCAGCATCACGTTGAACTTGGCAACGCCACAGGTCAACGGATTGAGGTGATAGCCGAGCACGCCGTCGACCGGCGCCTGCGACCCGGTCCCGATCACGTGACGTTCTCCGGCTTTTCATACACCAGGACGCGCCCCTTGCCCATCCAGTCGATGGTGGACTCCAGGTCGGCCCGACGACGAAACCCTTCCAGCACGAACATCACCCGGAGGAAGTCCTTGTTGAGCAGGGTGATGTGCGATGGATCTACCTCGAACTGCGTGGTCACATCGAGCAGGCCGGCAGGCTCTGGATGAAAACGGGTCGTCACATACACGAAACGCGAACTGACCCGGCACAGATTGCGCACCGTGTCCCTGACCTGCAGCACCGTCAGATGCTCCATGACCTCGCGGCAGATCACCAAATCGTAGCTGTCGTCCGCGAACAGGCTCGTGTCGGACGTCGTGCCTATGATGATGCGTTCCCGTACTTCTTCCGGCGCCAACGATCGGACGCTGGGGCTGAAGTCCACGCCGTCGGCGAGAATGCCCTGCTCTTGCAGCAGGAACAGCAAGACGCCCGGCCCGCACCCGACGTCCAGCACGCGGGCGGGCTGGAAGACATCCTTGATGACCTGAGGGTGCTTGCCCTCGATCTTCCGACGCGCCTCGATGGTGTAGTCGTTCTGACCGTCGCGCCAATCGCTGACAAAGTAGTCGCTGTCGTAGTGCTCCGCCTCGACGGGGCGTTGCTCGGTGACCAAGCGCTCGAACGCCGCCACCTGGCCGTCTCCGTCGCCGTTTCCGGCGGCCGGCGTCCAGCGCTGCAGCAGCTCGGTCGATGAATCGAGCACGGTGTCCAGGAGCACGATCTCGGTACCTTGCTCGGCACAAATCCGGTCCTGCTCCGGCGGCAGCCGCCCCTCCCAGTCCTTGCCCTTGATGTAGTGGGTGGGGCGCAGCTGTCGGAGCACGGTTTCGGTGTCGGTGGTGCTGACGTGGGTGTAGTCGATGTCGGCCAAGGCGTCGATCACCTGGGCGCGTCGCGAGGCGTCGAGCAGTGGCGGATGCTTCTGGGACACATAGCTGTCCGGCGCGATGTTGCAGAGCAACGGGACGCCCAGCTCGCGCGCCTGACGAAAGTATGCGACGTGGCCGTGATGGAGCGGATCGAATGCGCCGTCCACCATCGCCACCTTGCCCTGATACTGCTTCAGTTGGTCGGTCTCGAGAATCATGAGGGGTGCTCGGTCTTGGGCTGGGCGGAGTCTACCGCTTCCGTGCCCGTATCGGGAGTCAGGTCCAGGGTATCGAAGAGCATCTGCAGCATCGCCACCTCGCGTACGTCGAGCGTCACGAGCGGCGCCTCCAGCCGGCGGGACAGGCGCCGGGACACATCCACGTGGGTCGCCACGAGTTCGGCTTCGTTCGAGAAGAGCGCGATGGCCGGGACCCCGTAGAACGGCCCCAGATACGACAACCCTCCATAGGTGCCGACGAACGCCCGGGCGCCAGCGATGACCGCGCTCTGCACGGCGAGGTTCCGGCTCGGCGTCATCAGATGCTCGATGCTGTGGACCCCCATCCCGGTCTCGGGATGAAAGTCCTCGTGGTCGTCCAGGCTGAGCCCCGTGTTCAGCAGGACCACCGGCGTCCGCTGGGCAAGGCCGCGAATCACACCCGCGACCAATGCGCGGTTCTCAGGAGTATCGGGAAACGAGGGCCGGAAATAGAACCGGACCGCCACGTACTCGCTGGGTAGCGCCCGCGAGACATCCTCGATCTCTACGGCTGGTAGTGGCCGATACACCGTGTGCTTGTTCAGCAGGCTGATCGCGCCCTTCTCGTACCAGTAGTAACGCAGCAGACGATACATCGTGGAGGGGTGCAGCATGTTGACGCTGTCGAGTCCGCGCCGTTCCTGCACCAGCTTGACGATGTAGTCGTCGAACGCGGCCGGGGCCATCTGCTTCTGGTTGCCGCCATCGGCCCATCTGGCCTCGTTCCGTTTCCGGAACTGCTTGACGGTCATCATGTCGAAGATGTCCTCGTGGTGTGCGGCAATGTCGCGATACCACACGTGGGCTCCGCCTCGTGACACCACGATGAGACGTTCGGGCGGCAGCTCGAACTCCTCGACGGCCCAGGCCAGAAACGGGATCCAGTAGAGCACCTCGAATCCGACCTCGGACAACCAGGGCCCCACCACGATCGGCGCGTCGCCCTGCGTCGCCAGCTTGATGGTCTTGCGCATCGCGAAGACCTCTGGCCCGGACGGCACCTGATCAATCTCCTCCCGCGCCAGCCAGGGGAGCACGACGCTCCGCATCAGCGGGAGAGCGCGTACTGCCCGCAGCATCGCGCGCCCCACCGGAAAGACGATCCGCTTCACTCTCTTCTTCGCTCCGTCTCGTACGCGTTGAAGCAGCTTCCGCCGCTTCTCCGAACTACCCAGTGATCGGCGCCAGCGCTTCGCGGTCTCGACGCGACGTCGCTCGATGCCCCGCCACGTGCCGCGGGCCCGAATGTAGAGCGGCTTGAGAAAGACGGCCCGCTCCAGGATGTCGATTCGCAACTGCTTGAGCTGCTGCCGCGCGTGCAACAGCCCGGCGAGCCAGAGATACCGCGCCCCGAGCCGCGCGCCGGTCGCGCGGCCAATCTCCGGCGCACGCTCGGCGCGTACCCCCAGCGTCCAGGTCAGCGAGGCGGCATGACCGATCCACCACGGCACGTAGGCATAGAGTGGGCGCCCGTCCGGAAAGAAGGCCCGGCGCTGGCGACCAAGGCTGAAGATCGGCCCGTACCACCGCCGGAACCACAGCATCTCCGGGGCCTGGTGAAACTGGCCTTCGAGCGCGAGCTCCATCAGCAACAACCGATCCGGCACCAGCACATGCCTGAAGATCCCGGCCCGGCGGATCGCCTCGGCGCGTCCGAGCGCATAGATCATGTTGCCGGCCGACATGTGTCGCATCGTCTGCCGGAATCGATCGCGACGACTCTCGACGCCGGTGGTGTCGAACTCCCACGGTCGCTTGTCCGTCATCAGCCCGTCGGGGCCAATCCGCCAGTTTCGCGGGTAGGCCAGGACCACCTCCGGGCGCTGGTCGAGCACCCCTACCAACGTCTCGAGCCAGCGCGGATGCCAGACGTCGTGGTCGCTGGCCCAGGCAAAGTACTCGGCGTCGGGCTCCGTCTCCAGCGCTAGCTCGAAGGCTCGACGCCAGTTCCCGATCATCCCGAGCCGCCGGGGGTTCTTGGTATAGGTAATCCGGGAGTCGAACGCCGCATACTCGCGTACGACCTCCTCGGTGCCGTCCGTCGACTGGTCGTCGACACACACCAGCCGGAAGTCCTGATGCGTCTGGAGCAGCAGCGACTCGAGCGCCTGTGAAGTAAAGGGCCACTTTTGGTCGAGAATGT
>CAJWMX010000078.1 GCA_913043805.1 uncultured Acidobacteriota bacterium
TGGTGTGCGCCGAGGGGAGCTACGTGTTCCGGCGCGGCCAGACCGGACTGATCCAGAACTATGCCGTCGCGACCCTGTTCGGGGTGTTCGTGTTCGTGACCGTGTATGTCGTCACGCGGTATGTCGGGTAACCGAAGACAAGAGTCAGAAGCCTCATGAGCAATACCGCAGAGTTTCCGTTGTTGTCGCTGATCATGTTCACGCCCCTGGTGGGCGCGGTGCTCCTGCTGTTCGTGAGCAAGCACAGCGAGAACGCCATCCGGTGGATCGCGAACGGGTTCGCCGTGCTCGGCTTCCTGGTTTCGCTACCGCTCTGGTTCTGGCTGGACCAGGGGACGAGCGACTGGCAGTTCGTCGAGCGGTTGCCCTGGATTCCCTCGATTGGTGCCGAGTATTTCATCGGTGTCGACGGGTTCAGCGCGCTGCTGATTCTGCTGGCGACCCTCATGGGGGCAATCGGGATTCTGTCCTCCTGGACCGCGGTGACCGTGCGGGTCAAGGAGTACTACGTCTTCCTGCTGATGCTGCAGACCGGCATGATCGGCGCGTTCGTGGCGCTGGACTTCCTGCTGTTCTTCGTGTTCTGGGAAGTGATGCTGGTGCCGATGTATTTCCTCATCGGTATCTGGGGAAGCACCAATCGACTCTACTCGGCCATCAAGTTCTTCCTGTTCACGCTCGTGGGCAGCGTCATCATGCTGCTCGGCATCCTCGCGGTCTACTTCTACTACCACGAGGTCACCGGGGTGTACACGTTCGACATCACCCGGTTCCACGAGTTGAACATGCCGTTCGATCTCCAGTGGTGGGTTTTCCTGGCGTTCTTCCTTGGCTTCGCGGTCAAGGTGCCGATGTTCCCGTTCCACACCTGGTTGCCCGACGCGCACACCGACGCCCCCACGGCCGGGTCGGTCATTCTGGCGGCGGTGCTCCTGAAGATGGGCACCTACGGCTTTATCCGTTTCTCCCTGCCGATACTGCCCGAGGCGGCCCAGGCGTTCGTGCCCTGGGTGGTCTGGCTGTCGATCATCGGTATCATCTACGGCGCCTTGGTGGCGATGGCGCAGCGTGATTGGAAACGGCTGGTGGCCTACTCGTCGGTCAGTCACATGGGCATGGTGATGCTGGGGATGTTCGCCTTGACCCCGGTGGGCATCACCGGCAGCATCGTCCAGCAGATCAACCACGGTATCTCCACCGGCGGGCTCTTCCTGCTGGTGGGTGTGGTCTACGAGCGACGGCACACTCGCGAGATCTCGGAGTACGGCGGTCTGTCGAAGATCATGCCGGTTTACGCCGCGGTCTTCCTGGTGATGACCATGTCGTCGATCGGACTCCCGACTCTGAACGGGTTCATCGGCGAGATCCTGATTCTCCAGGGCATCTTCGTGGTCAACAAGGTGTGGGCCGCCTTTGCCGCCACCGGCATCGTGCTCGGCGCGGCGTACATGCTGTGGCTGTATCAGCGCACGATGTTCGGCGAGGTGAACAACCCGAAGAACGAGGGTCTCTCCGACATTGGCCTGCGCGAGTTCGCGACCTTTGCGCCGCTGCTGATACTGGCCGTCTGGATCGGTCTCTATCCCAAGCCGTTCATCGACCGTCTCGACACATCCGTGGATCGGGTGATGGCGCGGGTGAACAGCACCTATGCGCCGCTCAACGCCGACGCCGCCGAGGAGGACGAGGCGGAACCGGCGGCCGCGGCCGCCGACCTGCTGGCGCAGGTTGACGACGAGACGACGGCTGACGGCGTCGACCGGCTCGTGCGGCTGCCGGTGCGCGGGGGCTCACGATAGATGCCAGCTGGTTTTACCGTCGCCGACTTCTACTACATCCTGCCTGAGATTCTGCTCACGGGCGGGGCGTTGCTCGTCCTGTTGCTGTCGGTGTTCACGCCGAAGCAGGACGGCCTGCTGCTGGTCGCGGCACTGGCCACGATCGGGGCCTCACTGGCCATGGTCGGTTCGTTCGCGGGCCTGGACGTCACGGCCTCTCGCGGGTTGCTGGCCATCGATGGCTTCGCCGCGTTCTTCAAGGTGGTCGTCCTGCTCTCGGCGGCTCTGACGCTGTTGATGTCGTCTCCCTACCTGAAGACGGAGGGGATCAACGCGGGCGAGTACTACTTCCTGATCCTGACCGCCACCCTCGGCATGATGTTCATGGCGAGCGGGCTCGATCTGATCACGCTGTTCATCGGCCTCGAAACGATGGCCATCTCGTTCTACATCCTGGCCGGCTTCCTGAAGCCGAACCCGCGTTCGAACGAAGCGGCGATCAAATACTTCCTGCTCGGCGCTTTTTCGCTGGGCGTGCTGCTCTACGGCATGTCGCTGCTCTACGGGGCCACCGGGACCACGCATCTGTCGGGTATCGCGGCGGCGCTGGGCGGCTCGTCCCCGAGCCTGGTGGTGATTCTCGGCGTCGTGCTGGTGGGCGCCGGGATGGGCTTCAAGATCGCGGCGGTGCCGTTCCATATGTGGGCGCCGGATGTCTACGAAGGCGCGCCTACCCCTGTCACCGCCTATCTGTCGGTCGGCTCCAAGGCGGCGTCGTTCGCGATGCTCATCCGGATCTTCATTGAAGGGCTTCCGGCCGTGGGCGCCGAGTGGACCATGCTGTTCTACGCGCTCGCGGTGGTGACCATGACGGTCGGCAACATCGCTGCGCTGACCCAGAGCAACCTTAAGCGGATGCTCGCCTACTCGTCCATCGCCCATGCGGGCTATCTGTTGATGGGGGTGGTGGTCGGCACCGAGCGTGGCGTGGCGGCGATGCTCGTGTATCTGGGCGTCTACGTCTTCATGCAGCTCGGGGCGTTCGCGATCATCACGATGATGCGCCGCAGCGACATCATCGGCGACGAGCTCAAGGAGCTGAATGGTCTATCGAAGCGCAGTCCGATCGCCGCCTTTGCGATGCTGTTCTTCATGCTCTCCCTGGGCGGCATCCCGCCGACGGCCGGCTTCATGGGGAAGGTGTGGCTGTTCGGCGCGGCCGTCGATGCCGGCTTTATCTGGCTCGCGGTCATCGCCGTGGCCAACAGCGCCGTCTCGCTCTACTACTACCTCCGCGTCGTGGTCTTCATGTGGATCAACGAGGAAGAGGGCGCCGGCTCGCCGATCACCATCGGCCCGGCTATGTCGGTGGCGCTGGGCGTGGCGCTGCTCGGTACCATCGTCTTCGGCGTGTATCCACAGTTCCTATTCGAGCAGGCCGAAGCCGCGGCGCGCACCCTCGAGGGCTTTTCCTCGATGGCGCTCCGGTAGGCACCGCCTCGCCGCGCTCGCGGCCATTACCGCTCTTTCGCTTTCCCAGGCTTCTGGCTACGGGCTTCAGGCGCTTGATCCCTGTTTACCGAACGACGTTCAGGGGCAGTGCCCAGATGCTCGTATCGAACGGGGTCGCGACCCCACTGGTGCGGGTCCAACCATCCGCGTTCGTCTCTCGGCACTGACTCGAAGCGGACCGTTCCCTGCGGGCCCCTGAGGCCCGGTCGGACCCGTAGAGCCCGTCGCACCTTGAAGGCCGGCAGGGCCGCGTAAACCCGCCGGTCCAGACGATTCACGCTCCCCAGCCGGCCCGCCGGCTGGGCCAGTCGGACCGGTTGGACCCATCGGACCACGCGCTCCCGATCCGTCAGGTCCGGAGTTCGGTAGGTTGGTGAGTCCCGACCCGTCACCAACGAACGCAGTGGCGGTGAACGTGCCGTCCACGTGCAGCTTCGTTGTCGGATTTGTCGTGCCGAGGCCGAGGTTGCCCGTCGCGTCGTCGAGCGAGAACACCACCCCAGGCCTCGCATAGCTCCAGAGCCGGAAGTCGCCCGAGCGGGCGTCCTGCCACCGGTTGGCGCCGCCCTCTCGCAGCCACAGCCCGGCGTGCTCGCCGGCCGGGACCTCAACCACGAGTGGGTTGCTTTGCTTCCCTTGGATGTGGACCCTGGCGGATCGGCGAGGCGGTGCCGATGCCGACCGCGCCATTGAGCATGGACGTCCGCTGACGGTCAGCGTGTCTGTGTTGGTGTCGAGACTGGCCGCTTTCCGCGCAGACACAGGAGAGCAGCGCCACGAACAGACTACGACGCATGACGCTTCACGGAAAGAACAGTCCTTTCCGGGATCGTGACCGCCCGTACACGGGTCGTCAAACCCGTGGCAGAGGAGGGTCAGGCAGGCTGCCGGGTGTCGGCAGCCTGCGCGTATTCAGTGTTGAGACGACGACTCGATCTGACTCAGCGACTCTTGAATCAGCGCGTCGTTGTCTTCCTGGGTCAGGTTCTTCCGGATCAACTTGGACGCGACGTTCAGCGACAGCTCGACCACCTCTTGACGGATCTGCTGCACGGCGCGGTCCGTTTCGAGCTGGATCTGACGCTCCGCGTTCTTGAGCAACGCGTCAGCTTCGCCCTTCGCCTTTTCCTTCAGATCCTCGCGGACCCGTTCAGCTTCGGCGCGACTCTTGGTCACGATGGACTGCGCTTCGGCCCGGGCTTCTGCGATGATCTGCGCCGACTCGTCCTGAAGACGCGTCAGCTCCTGTTTGGCCTGCTCCGCGTCGTCTAGTGACTTGCGGATTGTCTCCTGCCGCTCTTCGAGCGCCTTGAGCAACGGGCCCCAGGCGAACTTCTTGAGAAGGAAGACCAGGGTCAGGAACGTCAGTATGGTCCAGAAGAACAGCCCTGGATCCGGCTGGACTAGCGGATTATCCATGGAACGCTACCTCGCTTGATGAGGGTGTCGCGTCCAGCTACCGCATCAGGACTACGATGAAGATGAACACCTCGGCCAGAATAGCCACGCCTTCGAGCAGGAACAGCGGCAGATTGACCGCGCCGGTGATCTGCGCGGCAGCCGACGGCTGGCGGGCGATGCTCTGGGCCGCGGCGGCCGTGAAGGTCCCGATGCCATAGGCCGCACCGATGACGACCATGCCCAGACCGAGCGCGACGCCGACGATGTAGATGAGCTCCATGTGAGTGTTGTCCTCCGTATGTGTGAGTCGATTGCGAGATTCAGGCCGTCTAGTGATGCACGTTGATGGCCATGCCGATGAAGACCGTAGTCAGAAGTGTGAATACATACGCCTGCACCATCACGACGATGACCTCCAACGCGGAGATACCGACGGCGAGCGGTACGGCGACCGTGAACCCGACCCCAATGCCTAGTGCCGCGCTCTCGAACACCTGGGTGAAGATGAACACCAGGGAGAGGATCGAGAGGAGGGCGATGTGGCCGCCGGTCATGTTGGCAGCCAGACGCATCGTCAAGGCGAAGGGCTTCACGAACAGTCCCATGAACTCGATGGGAATCAGCAGGATATAGACAGGCCAGGCCAGGCCCGGCGGCACCAGGTTCTTCCAGTGATGAATGAACCCGTGGGCTATGGTGCCCGCGATCATGATCGAGAAGAACGTGATGGTGGCTAGCGCGGCGGTCACGTTGTAGTTCGCCGTTGCCGTCGTGCCGCCATGCAGCACGCTGTTGATCATCGAGTCGTCCGAGTACCCGTTGCCGAGCACGTAGCGGTCTACCAGGCCAAAGACTTCGAAGATCGGAACCAGCCCGACGGCGTTACACACCAGAATGAACAGGAACAGCGTCAGGATCACCGGGGTCCAGGTGTTGACCCACTTCGCACCCACGTTCGGCAGCACGATCGAATCGCGGATGCTCTGGACCAGCCACTCAAGTCCGGTCATGAACCCGGTCGGGATGGGACGCTCCTGAGCCAGGAATCGCCGGGTCGTCAGGGTGATGAGCAGGAACAGGAACCCAGCCACCAGCCACATCATCATGACGTGCTTGGTGATGGAGAAGTCGATTCCCGCGATCTCGATGTGGGGCAGGTGAAGGACGGGGTGGTCGTGCGAGCTGTTGGCGACATGCTCGATGATGACGGTGCCCGCGTCGAATCCTTCTTCCGCCCCATGGGCGGCGTCCTCGGCGTGGTCGCCAGCGTGCTGCGCAGTCTCAGCCTGTTGTGCGGCGCTCATGGTCGTTGTTGCGGTGAACGAGCAGAAATATCGGTGAAGGTCAATGGGTAGCGGGGCGTTGGCCGGTCCCGGTGAACAGTGTCTTGAAGCAGAGGGCCTCGATGAACTGGAGCACGACGAAATACGCGGTAAAGCTGGCGACGAACGGTATCGGCTCCACTTCGAGCAGCCCGACGACGACCCCGACATAGCCGCCGTAGAACAGGATCTTCGCGAAGAAGGCCACTGCCAGCCTGGCGGTGAGCCGCTCGATGTCGGTCCGAGCAGTCTGTTCCACCAGGAGCACGGTGCCCACGCCCGCGATGAGCGGCGCCAACATCCCCAGAAACGTGGCCGTCGCGGCTTCCGGCATCAGTAACGCCGTGAACAGCCCCCAGGTTGCGACGCACCCGACCACCAGCATCGCCGACAGCTTCATGGTTTCCACACCGTCTTGGCCAGCTCATAGAAGCCGACCACGATACCCAGCAACATGCCGGCGAGTAGAAACCAGGGCGATGCCGTGCCGACCCACTGATCGACCATGTATCCGGCGCCTCCCAGCAGGAGGATGGCGGCGATCAGCGTGTAGCCTGCGGTCGCGGCCGGTCCCGCGCGCCGGACATTCTCCTGCAAAGCCCCGAAGGATCTTGCGAGAAAATGTTCGCTTGGATCGGGCATGCGACACGCGCCCGAGTCGTAATGGGCGCCGTTTCCCGCTCTCAGGAAACACATGATCATAGCAGTCTGAAGCGGGCCAAGGCAACCGCGCCACGCGGGTGAATTGGCCGTCCTGGTTCGAGAATCCGAGGTGTCGAGGTGGGACAGGTCATCACGCAGGTCGATGCGTTCACCAGTGAGCGATTTGGCGGCAACCCGGCGGCCATATGCCTCCTGGCCGAACCGGCTCCGGACGCATGGATGCAGGCGTTGGCCAGGGAGATGAATCTCTCGGAAACCGCGTTTCTGGTGCCCCGGCCGGACGGCTTCGACCTCCGATGGTTTACACCCAACGTCGAGGTCGCGCTCTGTGGCCATGCCACGCTCGCGAGCGCGCACGTGCTCTGGGAGGACGCCCATCTCAAGGTGGATGAGACGGCGCGGTTTCACACTCAGAGCGGCGTGCTGATGGCCCGGAAGGTCGACGACTGGATAGAGCTGGATTTTCCGGCCGAGCCGGCCCGCTCGGTGGAAGCTCCCGCCGGACTGGCCGCCGCGCTCGGGGTTGAGCCCCGGTGGGTTGGACAGAACCGTTTTGACTACCTGGTGGAGCTGGCGTCGGAGACCGACGTCCGAGCCGTCGCGCCAGACTTCGGCGCGCTCAAGGCGCAACAGGTGCGGGGGGTGATGGTCACGAGCCAGAGCGGTGCCGCCGGCATCGACTTCGTATCCCGTTTCTTCGCTCCAGGGACCGGAATCGACGAGGACCCCGTTACCGGATCGGCCCACTGCTGTCTTGGGCCGTTCTGGTCCGAACGGTTGGGTACTCGGCACTTGGTGGCGCGACAGCTCTCCGAACGCGGTGGACTGGTTCGGGTCGATGTCGACGGGGAACGGGTTCGACTGGCGGGGCAGGCGACGACGGTGTTTCGCGCCGAACTGGTGGGGGCGGTTCCAGCCCGCTGAGTACGCGTCTTGCTCGGCGCCCCTTACTCGTAGGCCACCGCCGCGCTGGCCGGTCCCCGAAGCGGGATTACTTCAGTACGCGCGAAGCCGACCTCGCGGCACCAACCATCGAAGTCGCGGCCGGTGAAGTCGAACGCGTCGCCGAACTCGACCAGCATGTTGAGGGACATCATCAGTCCGAAGACATTACTGCGGCGCGGGTCTTCGATCAGGTTCTCGATGGCGACGAAGGCGCCGCCCGCAGGGATCGCGTCGTAGGCCACGCCGATCAGGTGCATCTTCTTTTCGAGGTTCCAGTCGTGGAGGATCATGCCCATCGTGATGACGTCGGCGTTGGGCAGCGGCTCCGAAAAGATGTCCACCGATGCGGTGCCGATCCTGTTGCTCAGCTGCGCCGCGGCAATCGCGTCCCGCGCGATCGGTTCGACGGCCGGCAGGTCGCAGGTTCGAAGGCTCAGGTGATCGTGCCGTCGGGCGACGCAGATCGAGAGCTGGCCGGTCGCCCCCCGATGTCGCACATCGTACGGTAGCTGGAGAAGTCGAACGCGTCGGCGAACGCCTCGAAGTTCGGTAACGAGATACCAGCCATCGCCTGCATGAACTGCGCAAGGCGGTCGGGGTCGCTGTAGAGTTCCTCGAACATCCCTTTCCCGCCATGCTTCATCTCGTTCTGGGGCCGACCCGTCTTGAGCGCCTCGGTCAGATCGCCCCAGAACGGATAGAGCCTGGCGTTGGCCATCTCGAAGAACCCGCCGATATAGCTCGCCTTCGCCCTATCCAGAAAATGCGCGGCGTCGGCGGCGTTTCGGTAGACGGCCTCGCTTCCTTCGCCATCGCGGTCGAGTAGCTCGAGCGCCACCAGGCTGTCGAGGAAGTCGTCCACCGCGCGGGGATGGAGCCCGAGTGCGGCGCTCAGCTCTCCCTTGGGCATCGCCCGGTCGCCGAGCACCGTGAAGACGTCCAGCTCGACCGCCGAGAGCAGGGTCTTTGCGGGCCAGAATCCCATCCCGAGTTGCATCAGCCGACCAGGATCGCGAGAGGCGCCGTTGGTGTTCATGCGGTTGGTCTCCGTCAGATGGTGAAGATGTAGCAACCGGGCGTGACGAGAAGTTGATTCTCTCGGTCGAAGAAGAAGCTGTTCGGCGTCACGACGCCGGCCGCCTCGAACTGGATGGTCCGAACCTTGTCTCCGCCCTGGTCATAGACGTAGGTATAGGGCACGACCAGCGAGATCCACAGTCGACCCTCGGGGTCCACCGCCGCGGTCCGGACCGTGGGGGGCACCACCGGCATCGCGATTCCGATCGCGTCTGCTCGCTCCGGCCAGTCCGTCGGGAGATTCTGGATGGTCGTGTCGAGCTCGGGGCCTTCGATGTGTCGCTCGAACACCAGCTGTCCGTTGTCGTCGTACTTCCGGAACATCGGCATGCCGGCATGAAAGACGAAGTAGTAGCCGCCGGTGGGGTCGACCAGCGGTAGCCCGCTGTTCAGCGAGAGATGCAGGTCCGGGTCATCCTCCTGGCCGGTCGGCCTGAACCGGCCCAGCGTCCGCACCGGACGCCCGCCCGGGCTCAACTCGGCGATGAGTCCGCCGAGCTCGGGGCGACTCATCAGCAGCGTGCGTCCCGTCCAGTCGATCGCGCTCACCCCGCTCAGCGTCATCGTGCCGAACGTGATCCGCGGGGG
>CAJWMX010000079.1 GCA_913043805.1 uncultured Acidobacteriota bacterium
CCCCGGCTACTTCGACGGTCACCTTGAGCAGCTTCTTGGACTTCGGAATCGCCTCGGCGGCCGTCACGCGCGCCACCCGCAGCTCCACCTTCAGGAAGTCGTCGAACGAGACGCGGGGCATCTCCTCGACCGCAGGCGCGGCGGCCGCCTCAGTTGCCGGCGGTTCGGCCGGCGTGGGCGTGTCGACGGCCGGCGCCGGGGACGCCGGTGCATCAGACTCGTTAGTCATCTTCGTCTCTGCTCCTTTCGACGCCGCCTTTCCCCTGGCGGCGGAGGCATCGGCCTCGGTGTCTGTATTCTCGATCCGGGGCCAGAGCGGCGGCCCCTTGATCAGTGCGCGGGGACGACTCGTCCAGGCGGCCTGCGTCGACAGTTCGGTCAACCCCTCCTGCTCGCCCATTCTTCGAAGAATCTCCGTCGCCGACGAGGGCATGGCCGGCCACAGCAGGATCCCGGCCACCCTGACGGCCTCTGCCGCGTCGAAGAGCACACGGTCGAGTGCGTCCGCCTGGCCCGGATCCTTCGCCAGCGCCCACGGTTCCGACCGCGTAATGTATTCGTTGGTCGCGTCGACCAGTTCGAAGGCCGCGGCCAGCCCGGTGTGGAGCCGATGCTCGTCCATCGCGGCCCGGTAGCGGGTCACGACGTCCGTGGCACGCGCCTCCAGCACCGACGGCACCGAGGCGGGCGCCCTCAGCTGCCCGCCCCGGTATTTGTGCGCCATCACCGCAACCCGGTTCACCAGGTTGCCCAGGTTATTGGCCAGATCGACGTTGTACTGCTCCTCGAAACGCTCCCACGTGAAGTCGCCATCCTGGCCGAACGCGATCTCCTTGGCGAGGTAGAGCCGGAGCGGATCCGGTCCCAGCCGATCGGCCGCCTCGAGCGGGTCCACACTGGTGCCGAGCGACTTGCTCATCTTCTGGCCCTGCCAGTGCACCCACCCGTGGCCAAAGACCTGCGTCGGAAGCGCAACGCCGGCGCTCATGAGCATCGCTGGCCAGACCACGGTATGAAACCGGGTGATGTCCTTCCCGACCACGTGCAACTGGGCCGGCCACCAGCGCTCGAACAGCGCATCGTCGGTGCCATAGCCGACCGCCGCGATGTAGTTGATCAGCGCGTCGAACCACACATAGACGACACTCGAGGGATCGAATGGCAGCGGGATACCCCAGCTTTGCCCGGTACGGCTGATCGAGATGTCTTCCAGCCCGCCCTCGAGCAGCTTGAGCATCTCGTTGCGACGCACGTCCGGCTGCAGGAACTCGGGGTGGGCCTGATAGTGGGCCAGCAACGGGTCCCGGTAGCGAGACAAGCGGAAGAAGTGATTCTTCTCCTTGATCCAGTCCGGCTTCTTCGTCGGGTGGACCGGGCAACAGCCGTCCACGAGATCCTTGTCCTGTTTGAATGCCTCGCAGGAGACGCAGTACCAGCCTTCGTACTCGCCCTCGTAGAGATCGCCCGCATCGGCGATTCGCTGCACGAGGGTGGTGACCGCGACCCGATGGCGATCCTCGGTGGTCCGGATGAAATCATCGAACGAGATGTCGAGCTTCGCCCAGGCCTCTCGGAATACCTGCTCCATCTCGTCGCAGAAGGCGATCGGCTCGAGCCCCAGCTCCTTGGCCCGCTGATACACATTCTGGGAGTGCTCGTCGTTGCCCATGACGAACCAGGTCGGAGTCCCGCACAGGCGGCGGTACCGCGCGATCACGTCGGCGGTGACCTTTTCGTAGGCGGTCCCCAGATGGGGGCGACTGTTGACGTAGTCGATGGCCGTGGTGAGATAGAATCCCACTATTCTTTCTCCGTCGTGCCCGCCCGATAGGCCTGCACCGCCGCGGCTTGCACCGCTTTGACCGACACATCATGCGCGTCGGCCTGACGGACACAGTCGTCGAACTCGGGCGAGACATTCATCACGGCGTCACCTCGGCGCGCCACCTTGCACCGGATCTCGCCGAATGGCGTCACCACCGGGACGAGGCTTCGTTGGAGCAGATCGCGGGTCATCTCGCTCCATCGCAAGCCGATGGTCGTCGAATCCCGGAACAGCACGTCCGCCACCGCTTGCCGCACCGCCGGCGGCGCCAGGACCGTCACCAGCGTCCCCGGCCGGTTCTTCTTCATCTGTACCGCGGTATAGAACACCTCAACCGCCCCGGCGGCATACAGACGCTCCATCAGCACGCCGAACAGGCGCGGATCCATGTCGTCCACTTCACACTCGACGACCACGATCCGTTCGGTGTCGGCCGCCGTTGCGGTCTCCCCCACCAGGACGCGCAACACGTTGGGATGCCCCTTCGGATTCCGTGTACCCGCGCCGTACCCGATCTGGCTGACCTGCATCGGCGGCAGATCGCCATACTCGGTGGCGAACTCGGTCAGGAGGAGCGCTCCGGTCGGGGTGAGCTTCTCTCCTGGCGGTCCCGCGGCATAGATCGGCGCTCCGGCGACGAGCGCGGTGGTGGCCGGCGCCGGCACCGGCAGGGTCCCGTGCTCGCACTCGACCGTCCCGCTTCCCACGTTGATGGGCGACGCCACGACCCGCTCAGCGCCGAACCACTCGAGGGCGAACACCCCCCCGACGATGTCGACAATCGAGTCGAGCGCGCCGACCTCGTGAAGGTGGACCTTCTCGACCGGCATCTGGTGGATCTCGGCCTCGGCTTCAGCCAGCCTGGTGAACAGTCGATTCGCCCGAGCCTTGGTCTGGTCGCCGAGGGCCGCCCGGTCCACCAGTTTGCGGATCCCCGACAGATGTCGGTGACGATGCCCCGTCTCTGGCGCTCGTTCCACCACCGTGAACTTGGTCGCCGCCACACCAGACCGATCGACCCGCTCCACCTCGACCCGGCACTCGTCGTCAAGCGCCAGGCTCCCCAGCGCCGCTTCCAGGGCATCGAACGGCAGACCGGCATCGAGCAGAGCGCCGATGACCATGTCACCGGAGGCGCCGGAGAAGCAGTCCAGATACAGCACGCGGCCCACCGTCAGATACTCCCCATCTCCCGAAAACTGCAGTAGCGGGCATCGGCCAGGACCAGGTGGTCGATGACCTCGATACCCATCAGGCGTCCCGCCTCGACCAGCCGGTGGGTCAACGCCGCGTCCTCCTTCGCCGGGGTCGGATCCCCCGAAGGATGGTTGTATAACTGCACGATGGCCGCGGCACCGGCAGCCGCTGCTTCCCGGAACACTTCCCGCGGGTGCACCAGGCTGGCATCAAGCGTTCCGACCGAGAGCAGCGCCGTCTTCAGCACCCGATGCTTGGTGTCCAGCAGTAAGATCCCGAACTGCTCGACCGCACGCACTCCGAACGCGGGCAACAGATACCCGGCCACGTCGCGTGGTGACGTGAGACGGGAGCGTTCGGCCGGAGGCCGACAGAGGGTCCGCCGCCCCAGTTCGACGACCGCCAGAATCTGTGACGCCTTGACTGCCCCGATGCCACGGAGCCGTCCGAGGTCGGTGCGAGACTGCCGGGTAAGCCCATACAGGCCCCCGACCGCCTCGAGGACCGCATTCGCCACCTCGATCGCACTCGCCGCCCGATGCCCCTAGCCCAGGATCACGGCCAGGAGTTCGTTGTCGCCCAGACCGGATGGCCCGAGACGGTCGAGCTTCTCGCGGGGTCGGTCGTGAGGAGCGAGTAGCTTCATCGTACCACAGGCCCGTTGCGGTCTCCGGACCGCAACGGGCCGTGGTACTGCTATGCAAGAACCGTCCGAACGGGGAGGGACGGGGGCCGCTCCAGGTACGCAAAAGATGCGTGGCGAGGCGCGTCCTCACGGCGCGACTTCAGCCGTCCCAGCGCCCCGTGAAGACGATTTCCGCCCATCCGGTGAGCCGAATCGCCGCGTCCTCCCAGACCACCCGCTGCACTCCCCCCGGCGACTCGACGTCCAGTGCTCGCGCCGCGCCGCCGAACACCGCCGCGGCCACGCCACTGGCGCAGGCACCGGTCCCCGACGCTTCAGTCGGTCCGACGCCACGCTCCCAGATCAGGATGCGGATGTGGGAGGGCGTCACCACCTCGACCAGCTCGACATTGGTCCCCTGCGGATACGCCTCGTGCACCGCCAGCGCGGCGCCCAGATCATGCAGCCGCTCCTCGGTCAGCGGCCCACCGAGCACGATGCACTGCGGGTTGCCGACCGAGAGCTCGACAACGTCCACCGGTACGCCGGCCACCTCCAGCGTCCGCTGAGCGAGGCCGCTCGGAGGCGGCATGGCCGCTTCGAAGGTCCATCGCGGTTCGTTGACCTCCAGCTTCCGCAGCGCGATGGGCCCGGCATCCGTCTCGACCTGCAGTTCGTCCAGTTCGGGCCGATCGCGAGCCACGACCGCTGCCAGACACCGGACCGCGTTGCCCGAAACCTCCGCCACGCCACCGTCCGCGTTGTAAAGCACCATCCGACTCCCGGCTGGAGTCGGCGCGTGCAGCACCAGACCGTCGCCGCCTGCTCCGGCGTGGCGCGCGCACATCGCCCGCGCGAGACCGGCCCGCTCGTCGGGCTGGGTCTGGTCGATCGGCGCGAAGAGGAAATCATTCCCGTAGGCGTGTGCCTTGATGAGATCGATGGGCATTCGGAATCTCGATCAGAAAACAGGAGACAGGAGACGACTACGGATTCGCCAGCGTGGTCAGGGGACTCGCAAACACCCACGTCAGGCCGCCGGTCACCCCGACCCGCGGGTCGTCTGACGTGAAGCCCGCATACAACCCGCCATCGAGCCGCACCGAGCCACGAGTGTAGCGGAGGCCGAACGTCATCCGGCCTCCCGTCTGGTCGCCCGACTTGCCGTTGACCTCGGCCACCACCTCGGTGCCCTGGTAGAGGGCACGCGCTAGCGACAACCCGTATGTCAGCACGTCGTCCTGCCGCTCACCCCGTACCGGATCGGTCAGGATGCCGAGGCCGACATTGCCGACGATACGCACCGATTGGATCGTCTTCCCCACGAGGAGCGACTGAAAGAAGTCCATCGTGTCGAGCCCCAGCCCGCTCTCGTTGGTCGCCATCGGCAAGCGAGTCGCGAAGCGCAGCGCGATGCCGGGGCGCCGCGCACGCTCGGACACGAACTTCACCTTCGCGCCAATCACGATGTCGTCGAACCCACTTGTCGTACTACCCGTCGCCCGCACCTGGTCAGAAAGGACGGCCGGAAAGCGGTCGGTGATGTCCAGGCGGCTGCGAGAGAGCCCATCCAGTTGAATCTCGGCAAGGTCGCCCATCCCGAAGCTCAGCCCGATCTGCGGTCCCCGCAACAGGTTGCCCTCGAGCCCGGAGAACGGGAACGGATGGTCCCAGGAGTGATCGATGCCCGTCTCCAGCAGAATGAGGCCGTCCCCGTTCGGCTCAGGGTCTTCGGTCAACAGCGGCCGCTGCTGCGCCTCGGCCGGCGCCACGCTCATCACCAGGGCCGTCACCACCCCTGCCATCCATCTCGAGCCTCTTGTCATCCTCGTCCTCACCTGTGTCCCTTCGGATATATCCGATGGCCGCCGCGTCATACACGGCGTGCGCGACAATCGGCACCAGCAGCCCGCCCGTGACCATCGCCAGCGCCCCGAGTCCCAGACCCATCACGCCCGCCCACAGTCCGAAGGCGAGCGACGTCGGTCCGCCAATGTGGGCCAGTCCGAACAGGAGACTGGCCACGAGCAGCCCCCACTCCCCCTGCACCGCTCCCCGAAACAGCAACTCTTCGCCGATGCCAGCCGCGAGACTGACGCCGAGGATCTCCACCATCGAAACCTGGGCGAACAGCGGTCGGAGGGTCTCCCGATACAAAGTACGGATCTGGCGAACCGGCCCAACCGGCGGCGCCAACCGGAGCATCCCGTAGTTCAGCACGCCGAGCACCACGGCGGCCAGCACACCCACCGCCAGGCCGCGTCCCACTGGGCCAAACTCGAGCGACAGGCCGCGCCACCGGATCCAGACGAGCGCCACGGCGGCCAACAGGCCCTCCCCGATGAGCGACACCGTCAGCAATCGGCTCACGACGGGCCTCAGAATGCCTTTCCGCTGTCGAGCAGGATCGTGACCGGACCGTCGTTGACCGACTCAACCGCCATGTGGGCCTGGAAGCGCCCCCACGACACGGGTACGCCAAGCGCCACGAGCGCCGAGCCGAGACGCTCGTAGGTCGCCTTGGCATATGCGGGTGACGCCGCGTGATCGAACGATGGTCGACGCCCCCGCCGGCAATCACCGTAGAGGGTGAACTGCGACACCAGCAGCACGGCGCCGCCCGCATCGATCACCGATCGGCTGAAGCGCCCGGCTTCGTCCTCGAAGATGCGGAGTCCGGCGATCTTGCGGGCCAGATAGTCCACCGCGGCGTCTTCGTCGTCCTCGGCCACACCGACATAGACGAGCAGGCCCGTCTCGATGGTCCCGACCACTTCCGCCTCGACCGTGATGCTCGCTGATCGCACCCGTTGCACCACGGCGCGCATCAGTGCCCCTGGCGGAACCGAGTCTGCGGACGTGGCAGGGGGTTGAACACGACAGGAACGGGTCAGGTGGCAAGCGAGACCGGCTGGTCGAGGGTGGCGGCCACCTCTGCGCGCAGTTCCGCCACCGGGTTGAGGCGACGGTCCAGGAGATGTCTGCCGGCCACGTTGCCCAACGCCTTCAGCATCGATTGCTTGACCCCCGGATGCTCGCGCTCCAGGTCGACGAGCAACCGTTTGACCCGCTGGCGCTGCAGGCTCATGTCCCCGCAGGCCGAACAGCAGCAGCCGATGATGGGCAGCCCCACCTCGTCGGTGTACTGACGTGCCTCCTCCTCGGCCACGTAGACGAGCGGGCGGATCACCACATGCTGACGATCGTCGGAGACCAGCCGCGCCGGCATCGCCTTGAGAGCGCCGGCAAAGAACAGGTTCAGCAACAACGTTTCGATAAAGTCGTCGGCATGATGGCCAAGCGCGATCTTCGTCGCCCCGACCTCACTGGCGACCCGGTAGAGCACGCCTCGTCTCAGCCGCGCGCAGAGCGAACAGGGCGTCGCCTGCGCGTCGAGCTTGTCATCGAGGATCGCGCCGATCGTGGTGTGCTCGATCTGCAGCTCCCAGACTCGCTCCTCGCAAATTCTAGCAATCGTGTCGTGCCGGTAGTCGCGGTACCCCGAATCGACGTTGACGGCCACAAGTGTGAAGTCGATCGGGGCCCGTCGACGCAACGCGTCCAGCAGTTGCATCAACGCCCAGCTGTCCTTGCCTCCCGACAACCCCACCATCACCCTGTCGCCGTCTTCGATCAGATCGAAGTCGACGATGGCGCGGGTGACTTTCCGGGCCAGCTTCTTCTCGAATGCGCTCGCGTAGGCCATCGTCGTCAGTTTACCGGAGGTCGGCCAGGAGCCGGGGCAGGGTCCGCTCCCAGGTGTACTCGGCCGCCCGCTGGCTCGCGGCGGTCCCGAGGCGTTCGGCCTCGTCCGAATCGTCAGCCAGGCGGCGGCACGCCTCACCCACCGCCTCGGCGGTGGGTTCGACGACGAATCCATGAGTACCATGGTCGACTAGCTCCGCCGGCCCTCCGCTGTCGGTGCAGGTCAGCACCGCCTTGCCCGATTGAAACGCCTCGAGGGTGAGCAGGCCGTAGTCCTCTGCCGCCGTCAGGTAGCAGACCGCCCGGCAGCGCGCCAGATGGTCGACGAGCGCGGCCTCATCGATCGCCCCCACCAGCTCGACCCGGTCGCCAAGCCCCAGCTCCCGCTGCCGAGCTTCGAGTGCCGACCGCTGGTCGCCGTCACCCGCGATCACGCAACGGACCCCCGACGCGACCGGCTGCGCCAATGCCTCGAGCAGCAGCTCTACCCGCTTGAGCGGCGACAGGCGACAGGCGACGAAGAGATAGTCGCCATAGCCGTCGCACCGATACGGCCGGGGCGGCGGTGGCGGGTACAACACTTCGGAGGGAATCCGTCCCCAGGTCGACAGACGCGCTTGAATCGTCTTCGACTGCGCGAACAGCGTGCGCACATTGCGCGTCAGCAGGTAGGTATCGGTCGCGTGGATCAGCCGTCGGCGCGCCCGCTCCTTGAGCCGCCCCTTCCAGGACAGCGCCGCCTCGAACCGGGGCCACTGGTCGTAGTACTCCCGCATCCGGTGGTTAATCCAGCAGACGTGCGACGGGTGTCGCACCGCATAGCTCGGGAAGCGGAAGCTGACCACATGATCGATCGGCCGACCGTCGTGGGCCATGCCGACATCGGTCAGCCAGGTCGACAGATACGCGGCTCCCTGACGACCGAACCGATTCTGGGGCGTGCGGACCACGGTGGCGTCGTGACCCGCCTCTCGAAGCGCGCGGACCAGGCCATGCGCGATGACGAGGTGCCCGCCTTCGGCAAACAGCGGGTGCGACGTGACCACGGCGACCCTAGCCATGGGCGCCTCTCATCTCCCCCGCCGGTCCGGGCCTCACTCAGGCACCTCCACCGCGTCCAGTGAGATCGCCGCCCCCAGAAACCGGCCGTCAGTCGAAACGCCGTCGAGCAACCGCGGCACGAACCCGTCCTCCACCGAGACACGCAGCAGATACGCCCAACTGTCCCGAGAGTACACGCCGGTTGGCGAAAGCGTCACGCTCCCTTCCACGTCGGGCTCGAGCGGCAGGGTCGCGCTGGCGCGGCCCATCCGAACCGACACCTGGTTGGCCACTGGCGAGAGCGCCGTCAGAGTGACCGACTCGAGTTCGAGCCGGTTTCGCACGATGATGTGGGCTTGCTCGCCTCCACCGGTAATCCAGATTCCGGGGGACTCGGGCAGCCAGGCGTTGTAGTCCAGGAAGTACAACTGGACCCGCGGGTCGTTGCTGTGCAACACGCGGGCTCGTGGACCATCCAGGTTGATCGGCAGATCCCGCACCATCGTCAGCTCGACCGGCAGAAGCCGTAGCGCTCCCTGCGCCGGCGCCAGATACGACTCCCTCGCCGAGACGAACGGGTTGATCAGGATCTGGCCGATGAAGAGCATGCCTCCCAGTAGCGCCACCATGGTCGGGGCGAACCCCCTCATGGCGGGCGTCAGGAAGAAGAACAGCGCGTAGGTGGCCAGGTAGTACCGATTCCCGGTGGGTCCGCCTCCGCCCGACCAGGTGAAGGGCATGTAGAGCGCGAGCCCGACCGCGGAGACGACGGTGGTCGCCAGCGCGACCCACTGCCAGGAGCGCGCCCTCGCCCGGGCGCGCCAGAACAGCAGCGTGGCCACCACCGCAGGAAACAGGAACGGCACGAAGCCGAAGTGGCGGCCGACCAGGAA